>JANOQL010000374.1:0-2106 GCA_031414835.1 Sphingomonadales bacterium
CAGGCGCCGGAAGCGACGTGCCGAGCGATCCTGCCCACAGCGCAATCGCGGCAAACGCGCGCTTCACTTGATCGCTGCCTCCATCGCTGCTGGCATTACGATTTTGGGCAGCGGGGCAATGTCTGCCCCGCCGCTCAGATCGGCAATCTTTGGCTGCGCCGCAGTCGCGCGCGTCGTCGGATCGGTGAGGCCAAGCGTCAGCGCAGGCACCTTGTCCATCACGCGGATGTTCTTTCCTGTTCCGTCCCACACCACTTGCGGGATCGATCCGAGCACCGCCTTCAGTTGCTCGCCGCCTGTGAATTGCGGCCCCGGCGCAAACCCCGCGCGACCATGGATATTGCCCTTGATCATGATGTCCGATCCCAGCGGATTATAGTCCTTGTCATCGAACTTTTGCGCATAGCCGATCAGGAAGATGTTGGTGCTGCCATTGCCGCCAATGATGTTGTTGAACACATGGACATTGCGATTGGCCATCACGATCACGCCAGTGCCATTGGGCACGCTCGCGACGATATTACCCTTGGGCGCGAAATTGGGCGTATCATTATTTTCGATCCGGTTCTGAAAAACGCGCACATTATGCCCGCCCTTTTGCGGCAGATTGGGCAGATCGAAGATCAATATGCCGCCAGTGTTGCGCGACGCGACGTTTGCATGAACATCGGCGTTGAAGCTGTTTTCAATCTCGATCCCCGCCACGTTGAATTGCGCCACCGAATTGCGAACGATGATGTTGTTCGACTGGCCAACATAAATGCCCGCATCGGACGCGCCGATCACATGCACCTTATCGATTAGCACATCCTTCGATTCAACAGGGTATATGCCATAGGCGCCGTTGGTTTCCTTCGGCCCGCCAGTCCATTCGACGCGGAGATCGTAATACACGATCCGGTTTGCGCCCTTCGATTTGATTCCGTCACCCTTGCTGTCCTCAACGCCGAAGCCACGCAGCACGACGTCATCGGATGTGACGAGCAGCCCTTCGCCCGCGCCTTGCTGGCCCTTGAAGCTGAGTATCGTTTTCTTCGGCCCCGCGCCGCGCACTATGACCTTGTCGACATCGAGCGACAGGCCATCGGTCAGATCGAACCGGCCCGGACCGATCGCGATGACATCGCCCGGCACCGCTTCGATCAGCGCGCCTTGCAGCCGCTCTTGCGCATTCGCACCCGCAGGAATGTTGATCGTTTTGGCCGAGGCCAAGGTGGACAGCGCGCAAAATGTGGCGGCCAGCACAAATGGGATTGGCTTCATCGGCCAACTAAAGCACTTACCCTCGGACAAGCCAAGTAAGGATTCGCATGATTACCCGCGCCGCCCTGTTGCTTTCGATCTTCATCGCCACGCCTGCATTGGCGATGCCCGCGCCGATTACCGGCCAATGGATCCCGCCTGAGAAAGACAGCGTGGTCGAAATTTCGCCGTGCGGCGGCCAGATGTGCGGACGGATCGTGAGGATCACCGCGCCGACCCCAAAAGGCCCGCCGGTCGATGAATTCAACCCCAACCCCGCGCTGCGCAAACGCCCGATCCTTGGAATGGCGTTTCTGTCAGGCTTCATTGCCAATGGCGCGAACTGGAAAGGCAGCATCTACGATCCGCGCGCGGGCAAGTCGTATAAATCGTTCCTTCAAATGCAGAAGGACGGACGGCTGAAGGTGCAGGGCTGCCTCGGCCCGTTCTGCCGGTCGATGTATTGGACACGAGCGCGCTGATCGCAGGGCTAAGCCCCTCCCCTGAAGGGGAGGGGTTAGTTACGTGAGCTTACCGCCCGCCAGTCCTCTGCACCGCACCCTTGTGCGCGCCCACACCACCGGGTTTGCGGAATGAACGGAACGGCCGCTTGGCGCGATCGCCTTCGCCGCCACCGTCGCGACGCGGGCCTCCACGGGCACCACCATCTTCGAAACGACGATGTGTTGGCGCTGCTGCCACCGGACGCGGCAGCTTGGCGCGGATCGCGGCAAAGTCTTCGGGCAATGCCACAGGCTCAAGCCGGATCCGCGTCAGCTTTTCGATCTGACGCAGCCAGCCCTTTTCTTCGCCTGCAACAAAGCTGATCGCGATGCCCTCGGCCCCGGCGCGCGCGGTGCGACC
>JANOQL010000375.1:0-3120 GCA_031414835.1 Sphingomonadales bacterium
CGACGTCACCGCCCGAATGGCGTTGAAACATCGGCAAGGGATACTCGCGGTAAAGCGTAGTAGCAAATCTTTATGACAACCGTTTTCATCGATGGTGCCCACGGCACAACAGGACTGGAAATTGTCAATCGGCTCGAAGCCCGCAGTGAATTTGCGCTGATCGTTCTCGACGATCACGAGCGCAAGAATGACGGTGCGCGGCGTGAAGCCTTGAACGACGCCGATGTCGCTATCCTGTGCCTTCCCGATGATGCCGCGCGCGCGGCTGCGGCGATGGTCGAAAACGACCGGACAGTGATCATCGACGCATCATCGGCCCATCGCACCGCGCCCGGATGGACGTTCGGCTTTCATGAAATCTTCGCTGACGGCTTGGGAACGCTGCGGTCTTCGAGACGGATTTCGAATCCCGGATGTTACCCAACAGGCTTCCTTGCGCTCATCAAGCCTCTCATCGACGCCGCTATTATTCCGGTCAGTTCCTTGCTGACGGTAAACGCAGTTTCGGGCTATTCGGGCGGTGGCAAGGCCATGATCGCTGAGTTCGAGGCATCGGATCAAGCGGCAACTGCCTGGCGCACTTACGGGCTTAATCTTGCCCACAAACATGTTCCGGAAATGCAGCGACATGCGGGGCTTACCCATCCTCCGATCTTCTCGCCTTCAGTTACAAACACCTATCGCGGGATGATCGTCGAAGTGCCGCTGAGCGCGCATGCGTTTGCGATGACCGCAGATCACAATCGTATCGCAGCAACGCTTGAGCGCGCCTATTCGCATACGCCGTTGGTCAATCTCATAAGCGATTACGCGCCAGCGGACCTAGCGATCGAGCATGCTGCTGGAAGCGACCGCCTCGATCTTTTCGTCTTTGCCAACGTCAGCACCGGGCAATTCCGGATGGTCGCGGCGTTGGATAATCTGGGCAAAGGGGCAGCCGGGGCTTGCGTGCAGACATTGAATCTTGTCACCGGTTATCCTGAAACAACGGGCCTTCGCCTTTAGTTCGTGTTTCGAGCATGGCACGCGATTTGGCCAGAGCCGCTTTTTTTATCTGGCACACCCGTGCTGCGCCCACCCCGAGCGTCTCGCCAATTTCTTGCAGATTGAGTTCTTCGACAAAGAAGAGCTGCAAGACCAGCGCTTCGCGTTCGTCGAGATGCGACAAAGCACGCGTCAGCGCGCGCTTCTCCTCGGCAAGTTCGGATAGATCATGCGCCGTCGGCGATGGATCGGCGAATGCCGCGTCCTGATCCGAGTACAGTTCGTCGAGTGAATCCAGACCGCTCGCCGATGCGCTTTCGATCATTGCGAAATAGGCAGAGGCATCGACCCCGAGTGCTTCGATCATGTCCGCATCCGAGGCTTTCGCACATTTTTCCTTTTCGATGGTGGCGCGAACCGCGCTGAGTTTTCGTCTATTGGCCATTCCCGCCCTGCTCATTCGTGACACTTTGCGCAGTTCATCGATCATCGCACCACGCATCCTGATCGAAGCATAGGCTGCAAACGCAACCCCCCTGTCCTCGAAGCTGCCGGCAGCCTCAATCAGAGCAACGATGCCAATCTGGATCAAATCCTCAAGCGCGATAGAAGACGACATGCGTGAACTCACATGCCACGCAATGCGTCTGACATGCGGCAAATGGTCTTGAACCAGGCCATCTCGATGCACTGCTTTAGGTCGATCGCAATAGGTGAGCGGCTGTTGAGCCTGTTGAGCAGAAATGCGCATTTCAGTCTCCATCAATCGCCGAAGGCGGCAATGCGGCGGCCTTTGGCTGGCCCCCAACGACAGCTGTCACTTCGACTTGAATTCGTTCGGGGATTTCGAGAAACGACAGGACTGGCACATCGCAGATTTGCGCGCGCAGCAATCGTGAAACGGCCTGTCGGCACACCGGCGATGTGATGACTGCAAAGCTCCGGGAGGCCATCATCAGCGGCTGGATCGCCCCATCGAGTGCCCCCGTCAGTCTCCGTGCTAGTGAGGGTTCGAACGGCCAGTTGGCATTGCCGCCCACGCGAACTGCCTGAATGAGCAACTGCTCAAGTTCAGGATCGAAGGTGATAGCAGGGAGCGGCATGCCGAGAGGAACGATTCCCTGAACGATCTGCGATCCGATCCGCTGGCGGACAGCTTCCAGAAGCAAGGGTGGCTCAAGGCCGGCTCCGGATAATTCTGCCAAAGCCTCAGCGATGCTGCGGAAATCGCGGAGTGGAACACGTTCGGCGAGAAGTGAGCGGCACAGCCCTGCAATTTGCGTCAATGAATAGGGTTGCGGAAACAGACTTTGAACGAGATGCGGATAGGGTTCTCGCAAAGCCTCGATCATCGCCTGCGCATCGTCCAAACCGAACAATTCGGATGCCGAGGCCAACAGCAAATTGTTGAGGTGCGTCGCTATGACCGTGGGGGCATCGACGACTGTATAGCCTGCGGCGATAGCGTCGGCGCGCTTGTCTGCCGGAATCCAGAGAGCATCCAGCCCGAAGCTGGGATCTTTTACCGCACGGCCTTCGATTCCGGGCAAACAATCGCCTGAATCGAGGGCAAGAAGGTCGTGCGGCCAGACCTGATCATCACCCATGATCACGCCGGAAATCCGAATACGGTAACTGTTGGCTGGTAATGACAGATCGTCACGCACTTTGACTAACGGCAGCACAAATCCAAGTTCGCGAGACAATTGCCGCCGGATGCCTGTGATCCGCCCCATCAACGGTGCATTCTTCCGGTCATCGACGAGATCGACGAGAACATAGCCGATTTCGAGGATCACTGGCGCTGTCTCAGACACTTCGCTCCAGCCGATTTCCGCAGAGGCGTACGGAATTTCTGGCAAGTTTGACGCAGTATTCGCCAGTGTTTCGCGCTTGCGAAGCGTCCAGAAAATGCCTGCGGCCACTGCCGCAGCGGGCAGGATAATCAGTTGCGGCATCGACGGCACCAGACCGAGTGCTACGAGAATGCCCGCCACTGGACCCCATGCGCGAGCGTGGCCGAACTGGTTTGCGATTTGCCCAGTCAGATCGAGTGGCGAAGTCACCCGCGTTACGATCGAAGCCGCCGCAATCGACAGCATCAGCGCGGGGATCTGCGCGACAAGCGCGTCGCCG
>JANOQL010000376.1:0-1543 GCA_031414835.1 Sphingomonadales bacterium
ATCAACGCTCCAGCCGACCGACAACCCGTATCTGGGCGGCGCGTGGAGCCCGATGTTCAACGAATATGACGCGACCGAGATGGAAGTCATCGGCAGCATCCCGACCGACATTGCGGGCGTCTATATCCGCAGCGGCGAAAACCAGGTGCATGAACCCATCGGACGATTTCACCCGTTCGATGGCGACGGGATGATTCATTCGATCGCGTTCAAGGATGGCAAGGCGCGCTATTGCAACCGCTTTGTCCGCACCAAGGGCTTCGAGGCCGAACGCGAGGCAGGTGCGTCGCTCTGGGCCGGGCTGATGGAGCCGCCGCACAAATCGACGCGGCCGGGCTGGGGGGCGCAAGGATCGCTCAAGGACGCATCATCGACCGATGTCGTCATTCATGCAGGACAGGTGCTGTCCACCTTCTATCAATGCGGCGAAGGATACAGGCTCGATCCGTTCACGCTTGCCGATCTCGGGACCGAAAGCTGGGTGCCCGAACACGGCATTTCGGCGCACCCGAAAGTCGATGAAGCAACCGGCGAATTGCTGTTTTTCAACTACTCCAAACACGCGCCGTACATGCAATATGGCGTCGTCGGTGCGGACAACCAGCTCAAGCATCTGGTGCCGATCCCCCTCCCGGGCCCGCGGCTTCCGCACGACATGGCGTTCACGACGAACTGGTCGATCCTCAATGATATGCCTTTGTTCTGGAACCCCGAACTGTTGGCGCGCAACATCCACGCAGTCGAATTTCACCCCGATATGCCGACGCGGTTCGCGCTGATCCCGCGTTATGGCCAGCCCGAGGATATCCGCTGGTTCGAAGCCGCGCCCACCTACGTTCTCCACTGGGTCAATGCGTACGAGGATGGCGACGAGGTGGTCCTTGACGGCTATTTCGAAGAAGAACCGCAGCCCAAATCCTTCCCCGAAGCGCCCAAAGGGCTCGAACGGATGATGGCGTATCTCGATCAGCAGTTGATCCGCCCCAAGCTCCACCGCTGGCGGTTCAACCTGACGACTGGTGAGACCCGCGAAGAGCGACTGAACGACGCGATTCTCGAATTCGGGATGATCAACCAGAAATTCGCGGGCAAAAGATACCGCTACATCTACAGCGCGATTCCCGAACCCGGCTGGTTCCTGTTTCGTGGCCTCGCCAAAACCGATCTCGAAACCGGCGAAACGCAGCGGATCGAATTTGGCCCCGACCGCTTTGGCAGCGAAGCCCCCTTCGCCCCGCGGATCGGCGCGACGGAGGAGGATGACGGCTACATCGTGACCTTCATCAGCGATGTCGCTGCCGACCGGTCCGAATGCGTGCTTTACGATGCGCAGCGATTGGGCGATGGCCCTGTCTGCCGCATCATCCTGCCCCAGCGCATCTGCGCCGGAACGCATGGCTGTTGGGCGAGCGACACCGATATTGGCATGCCAGACTGGAAGGCTGAAGCTGCATGAGAATCGACCTGATCCCCGCTGGCATCGATCCGCCGCATAATTTGAACGTCCTGATCGAAGTCCCCATCGGCGGCGAGCCGGTGAAAT
>JANOQL010000377.1:0-8365 GCA_031414835.1 Sphingomonadales bacterium
CTATTGGGCTGACCGTCTGGTCGGCAGCCTCGAACAGCGCAATTCGGCCTTGGCCGCTTGAGTTTTTAGATCCTCCCCATCTTGATGGGGAGGGGGACCGTCCGCAGGACGGTGGAGGGGCCAGCTATGGTGCCGAACCTCTCCGTCACCGCTTCGCGGTGCCACCTCCCCAACCAGTTGGGGAGGATACTGAAGGAGAATGACGATGGATTTCAACGACACCCCCGAAGAGGCCACCTATCGCAAGCAGGTCCAGAGCTGGATCGCAGCGAACGCGGACGCGCTCGAAGGCGCAGTCAACGCGAGAACGCACGATGGCGTCGCCGCAGCCAAGGCGTGGCAGGCGCGCAAATATGATGCGGGCTATGTCGGCATCACCTGGCCCAAGGCAGTCGGCGGGCAGGGCGGCACCGCGATGCAGCAGATCATCTTCAATCAGGAAGAAGGCAAGGTCGATGCGCCGACATCGCTCTACGCGATCGGCCTTGGCATGTGCATCCCGACGGTGTTCTCGCATGGCCAGACGCCCGAACTCGTCGCGCAATATGTGCCAAAGGCAATGAAGGGCGAAACCGTCTGGTGCCAGCTCTTCTCCGAACCATCGGCAGGTTCCGATCTGGCCGGCATCCGCACCCGCGCCGAAAAAGATGGCGATGAATGGGTGATCAATGGTCAGAAGGTCTGGACGTCTGGCGCGCATCTTTCCGATTTCGGCATCGTCGTCACGCGCACCGATCCTAATGTGCCCAAGCACAAGGGACTGACGATGTTCATCGTCGACATGAAAGCGCCCGGCGTCGATGTCCGCCCGATCAAGCAGATGTCAGGCGGCAGTGAATTCAACGAAGTGTTCTTCACCGATGTGCGCGTGAAAGACAGCCACCGGTTGGGTGAAGTCGGCGAGGGGTGGAAAGTCTCGCTCACCACGCTGATGCACGAACGGCTCGCGGTTGGCGGCAAGCCCGCAAGCGCGCCGGGTGTGCAGGAAATGATCGATCTCGCCAAGGCGATCGATCTGGAAGAAGGCAATGCCCTCGAGCAAAGCCATGTCCGCCAGCGGATTGCCGACGCCTATATCGCTGATCGTGGCATTGCGCTTACCCGGATGCGGACGATTTCTGCATTGTCGTCGGGCCGCACACCAGGGCCGGAAAGCTCGATCTCGAAAGTAGTCGTTGCCAAGACGATGCAGGAAATGGGCGCGTTTGCCGCTGATTTGGCTGAGGGTTCGGGCGCTCTGATGGGCAAGGACAGCCCTGATCTGCCGCATCTGTCGCGGTTCCAGATGAGCTATATCGGCGCGGCAGGCTTGCGGATTGCTGGCGGCACCGACGAAATCCTCAAGAACATCATCGCCGAACGCGTGCTTGGCCTGCCGGGTGATATCCGGCCCGACAAGAATGTGTCGTTCGCCGAGGCGTCGAGGCTGGGTTAGAACACCCCCATCGCCAGACCTGCCCCGAGTGTCGCGCCCAATTCGCGGCACCGGGTCAGGTCAGCCTCAGTGATGATCTTTGGCGCAAGGATCGCCTCAGGCGTTTGCGCATGAGTGCAGACGATCAGCGGATCGGCGATGGATTTGAGCCTCCACCCGGTCGCGATGCGCGCAATCTGCCGCGCAGCCCCTTCGCCATCGGACCCGGCGCAGATCATGGTCGCATACGGCCGTCCCTCGATCTTGCCGAGGACGGGATAGTAGCAGCGGTCGAAAACCGCCTTCATTTCGCCCGTCATGCTGGCGAGGTTTTCGGGGCAGACGAACAGATATCCATTAGCGGCCAGCAGGTCATTGGGGGCTGCATCGATCGCCTTCAGCAAGCAGATATTGCATTCGCCCGCCCCCGCCTCCACCGCTGCCCTCGCCGCTGCCCGGGCCATCGCCTCGCCGCCGCCTGTCGTAGAATGCCAAATGATGAGCAGGCTTGTCACGTAACCACGCTGCGGCAGCGATATGATTGTGTAAAGCCTCAGGCGTAGCTCGCATCCATTCCCGCACCATGTTCGCCAATCCAGCCGAGCGCCGCCTGCACATCGGCTTCGGCCATGTCATACACGTCGGTCATCAGACAAATTTGCTCCCCACGGAACAGCCAGAGGCTTTGTGCCGAAAAGGCCAATTCGGGCAGGTCACGCAACCGGTATCGGCCCATCGCCCGGCCAGTAATGCCGTTGGGGTGCCATTCACGCACCCCCACTGCGTGCCACGCGCGTCGATCGAACTTGCGATCAAAATTCGCGATCGATTTGGCAAAGCCTGCGATCACGGCATCGCGCCCGCGCAGCTCGCAGGCAAACGGCGCTCCCGTAACGGCGTAGACGACATCTTCGGTCAGGAACGAGGCAAGCCTGCCCCAATCGTCATCGGCAACTGTCTGATCGAATGCTGCGATCCATGCCTGCCACTGTGTGATCATCACTATCTCCCATGATTGACGGATTGGGCCATCACCGAATGAGGTAGTTGAAACAATTACTTTTTGATCATATTCGAGACGCATGTTCGGGGTGTTGCTCGCCAACAAGCGTCGCGAGAGACGATTATCGCAGCTTGAACTGGCGGCAGCGTCGGGCGTGTCGCAGCGGCACTTGAGTTTTCTTGAAAGCGGACGATCCGCACCCGGCCGCAAGGCACTCGTGCAGATTATCGATGCGCTGCTCTTGTCGAAGCCCGAGTCCGACCAGTTTCTGGCGGCGGCGGGAATGGTGCTGCAGCGTCTCCCACTCGACTGGTGTGCGCCGGGTCTTGCCGGGGTCCGTTCGACGATCGCGTTGATGCTGGCAAAGCACGACCCCTATCCGGCGCTGGCGTGCGACCGGGCAGGAAAGATATTGGCAACAAGCAACGGGTTTGATCGCGCGCTCGGGGCTGCTCGGCTCGACCGGGCCGACTGGACCAATCTTTATGATCTGACGCTTCATTCCGACGGGCTTGCCGCGCACATGATCAATCCCGAAGCCATTGTGCCGCACACGCTCTACCGGCTTCGCATGGCGGCAACGATGGATGCGGGCGCCGCGCAGACGCTGCAACGCGTGGTGCGGTTTCCGGTTGTGCGCGATCAGCGTTTGACACCGAATGTTGCAGGTTCCGACGGCGTTCTTGTGGAGCGCTATAGGCTCGACGACCACGACATTGCGCTCATTTCGGTCACAGCCGCGTTCGGCAGCCCTGAGGATGAAATCGCGCAACAGGTGCAGATTGAGATGTTCTTCCCAGCAGACGAAGTGACGCGAGAATTTCTTGAACGTTAAGGCGTAATGAGCCGCGCCAGCAAATCGGCACGCATTGGCTCGACATCGACTGCGCGGAGGTAAAGCGCTGTTGGCCCAGTCACGGAAGGGTCGGAAATGAGCAGCGGGCGTTCGCCGTCGCGTTGAATGGCGATCGGCCAATCATGTGTCTCAAATAGCTCCGGATGCGTCAGCCAGCCGATTGCTAGCGTATCGAATGGCGTGAAGCCCGGCGCGCGCAGTTCTTCGACCCAGCGCCTCTGCCAGCGGCGGGCGCTGGTCGCGAGCCATGCGGCAGTCGTATCGCCCGAGTCGCGCAAGCCATCGAGATGCGCAGGCGTCAGCCACAGTTGCGAAGCCGATTCCCATCCTGCCAGAACCAGCGGCACGCCGAGATCGATCAGCCTTTGCGTGCCCGCCACATCCTGTTCGAAGTTGAAATCGCGAAACGGCTTGGTCTGGTGCGGCACCGCGAGGAATTCGAGGCCTTTGCGACGCCCGCCGACGAATACGATCTCTTCGACGTTGGTCAGCACCGTATCTGCGTGCGAAAGGGCAGCCGTAACCGTCGTGATCGGCCCCAGTGCGGCGATGGCAATCGGGCCAGAAGCGATTGCCGCACGCATCGCCAACGTCGCCTCATTGTCCGCTTTGTCATCGGCGCTGTCGCATCCAGCATAGACCGGCACATCGTCACGACCGCACCGCGCGACGAGTTCCTTGGCCATCGCGAACCCGTGATCGCGGCTGGCATTGCCGTGAACAGCCGAAATGCCGACGATCTCAAGCTCAGGCGATCGCAACGCCTGCACCAATGCGAACACATCATCGACTTCGCCATTGCCGGATGTGACCGCAGGGTCGGTGTCGATCCAGACGCGGCGAGTCATGCAGTCTCTCCAATGACAAGTTGGCGCGCCTCTTCGAGTAACGCGGCGCGTGTTTCGAGACCATAGGGCAATGGCAATTGCGCAACCCCGATCACGCGCCGCATGATTTCGATGCCTGTGATGCGATTGAGCAGGGCAGGATCGAGCGGCTCGCCATACCGTGCCAGCACCCGAGCAGCCGCCGCCTCAGGTTGACGGCTCAGCTTCAAATGCGCCAGCAACACGCCCACATCCCATTCGCGCGGGCCGACCCAGCAAAACTCGGGGTCGATCACGAACAACCCTTGCGGCGTTGTCAGCCAGCTTCCTGGATACAGATCGCCGTGGAGAAGAACACCCGGCGCATCGCCGAGGTAAATCGCCTTCACCCCCTGCACCGAACTCACGAACGCAGCATCGGCTTTCAATCGGTTGGCATGGCCTTGGAGCCCGTGGACGATCGCATCGCAATCGAAACGGCTATCGGCTGCCAGTGGAAAATCGAAAATGTGTTCGGCGTTGAGAGCACGCATTGCGTGGTTGGCGAAAGCGTGTTCACGCGCGACTGGCAGATTGTGGAGCGCGCGCATCCAGTCTGCGATTGCATCGAGATCGCTCGCGCTGATCGCTGTGCCCGCATAAGCCGTCATGCCGTCTACGCCCGACCCAAGATCGGCGAGCAACATAGACGTCGTCCCCGCGCCGCTCGCCATCAACTGCGGCATGGCCCTCCCGGCTTCGGTGCCCTCAACGGCACGATAGAATGCCGCCTCGACCACTGAACGCTCAACCGGTGCCGGAATGCCCGGATACTTCTCGACCCATGGATTGGCGCGCTTGAGGATCAGCGACGAACCATCATCGAACGTCAACCGCTCGACGCAGTTCATATTGCCTGCCCCTGCAATCTCGGTGCAGGCAACGCTGCGTCCAGCAGGAAGCCAGCCCAGTTCGGAAAGCAGATCGCTGGCAGGCTTCATGCCAACGCTACCCGCCCATAAATCCGAACAAATGCCCCGCCACCTTGCGCATCTGGATTTCTTCGCTGCCTTCGGTGATCCGGTACCGCCTGTGGTGGCGATAAATATGTTCGAACGGCTTGTGCCGCGAATAGCCCATCCCGCCATGGACCTGCATCGCGAAATCGGCGGCGTTACAGACCAGCCTGTTGGCCTTGTAATTGCACATGCTGACCTTGTCTGAGAGGCGGACAGAGACTTCGGGTTTGGTCATCGTGTCCATTTCGGCCGCCGTCTTGTAGATCAGCAACCGCAGCATTTCGGCATCGGTTTGCAGTTCGACGAGCGGGAACTGGATCGCCTGATTAACCGCGAGTGGTTTGCCGAACGGTTTGCGTTCGCGGGCGTATTTCACCGCTTCGTCGATGCAATATTGCGCCGCGCCAAGCGATGACGCGGCCTGCCGGATGCGGTTTTCGTGGACGAAATGCTGTGCCACCGCGAGGCCCGCGTCGAGCTCGCCGAGGATCGCGCTTTCGGGCACCCAGACATCGGTGAAGCTGATTTTTGGGTGGTCGGTGGGCATGTTGAACGTCCACATATATTCGCCGATCTTGAAACCTTCGGCGTTGCTTGGGACGACGAAACAAGTGATCCCGCGCGCTTTTCCATCGACGCCCGATGTCCGCGCAAAGGTCATGACGTGGCTGGTGTAGGGCAGGCCCGTGGTCCACATCTTGTTGCCATTGATCTTGTATCCCGCCACCCCATCGCGCACTTCGGGAACAGCGGTGGTGTCCATATGCGTCGCGTCGCTGCCGTGATGTTCCTCGGTCAGCCCGAAGCTCCAGCCCATTTTGCCCGCGAGCATCAGCGGGATGAAATCGCGCTTCTGCTGCTCGGTGCCAAAATCGCGGAGCATCAGCACCTGGACGAGATTGCCGACGATGCTCGATTCATTCTGTAAATCATTGTGCAGCCCCAGCCCCTTGTGCGCGAGGTGGTGGCGGATCACCGCCATCGACAGATTCGATCCGTCCTTGCCGCCGAACTCAGCGGGAATGGCATAGCGATAATGCCCCGCCGCATCGGCCACACGGCGCATCTCGGCAAGCAACGCCCACCAGTCGGCGCGCGGATGCCCGTCATTGTCCCAATCGGTCCGTGCATTTTCGCGGCGGTGATCGAAGAAGCGGATATTATCGTCACGATTCTCGATCGGCTTGATCTCGGCTTCGATGAATGCATCGAGTTCGGTGAGGTAGTCAGTGATCTCTGCGGGGATTTCGAACAGGGCCATGCGCGTCTCTCCTTGTGACGCTGGCGTGGCATTGGCACCCCGTGCGCGCAAGCCTGTCGATTCAATTAGGCGAGCTGCCTCCACAGCAATTGCCCTGCGACGAACAGGATCAACAACCCTGTTGCGCGGCGCAACTGGAGTTCTGTGAACAGCCTGAGGCCGAGATGGCTGCCCAACTGCCCGCCGATCAGCACGCCAATCGCGAGCGGCCAATAGGTGATCAGGGCGCTCGCTTCGCCCGTCGTGGCGAGCTTGGTCGATTGGCCGATCAGCCCGCCGAGCGAGTTGATCAGGATGAACAGCGATGCCGTCGCGGCAATCGCGCGCGGTTTGTCCCACCCGATCAGGTGAAGCAGCGGCGCAAGGAAAATGCCCCCGCCAATCCCGACCAGCCCAGACAGATAGCCAAGCGCCGCGCCTGCGATCAGCGGCAGCCCGGCGAACCCCGGCTTGCGCACTCGCGGCACATCACGCTGGAGGGTGAGCAACAGCCCTGCGACCAGCAAACTTCCCCCCAGTATCAGCATGAAGGTCGGCTGGCGGATTGGCGTCAGCCCGCCCAATATGGCGAGCGGCGCCGAAACTGCAACAATCGGCAACACGCGCCGCCACGGCACTTCGCCCGCGCGGGCGTAGCGGATCGTGCCGCCGGTCACGACGATGATGTTGCACAGCAAAGAGATCGCCGGGAGAATGCGGTAATCGGTGCCCGCCAGCGTCAGCAGCGCAGTATAGGTCGATCCCCCGCCAAACCCGACGCTAGCATACAGCGCAGCGGTGAGCGCGAAGCCGAGGGTGAGCCAGATCATGGCTGTGGCTTATCGCCGATATTGTCCCGACGGCGAATCAATAATGATAGCGGCACGACAGAATTTCGAGCTGCTGAAATTCGCCTAACCCGCCTCGACCAGTGACCCGTGGCAGTGCTTGTATTTCCGGCCCGATCCGCACGGGCAGGGCGCGTTGCGGCTGACCTGGCCGACCCAGCTGGCGGGATCGTCGTTCAATTCGTCATATTCGGGCTGGATCACCTGCAACGGCGGGAGCCGGGTGGTTACGAGGCCCATGCCATCGGCAAGGCTTGTCTGTGACAAAGCGCCATCGCTGAACATGCCTTCGTTGGTGAAGATTTCGGGCATTTCGGGTAGGTCTGTCGGCATCGTCTGGAACTGTGCGAAGGCCAGCACGCGCGTCACATCCTCGCGGATCGCGGTCAGCATCCGTTCGAACATCGCAAACGCCTCTCGCTTATACTCGTTGATCGGCGTTTTCTGCGCATAGGCGCGCAGATGGATGACTTCGCGCAACGCGCCCAGCGTTGCCAGATGTTCTTTCCAGTGGTGATCCAGATTCTGGAGCAGCACGCTTTTTTCGACATCGGCCCAGCTTTGCGGATCGAGATCGGCCTTCTTGGCCTCGAGCGCGGCTTCGGCAGCCGCGGCGATCCGGGATTCGATCGTTTCGGGATCGATGCCTTCTTCTCGGGCCCAGTCTTCGACAGGGAGTTCAAGCGACAGCACATCGCGGACGCGCGTTTTCAGCTGTTCCTTGTCCCATTGTTCAGGATAGGCGTTGGGCGGGCAGGCATCGGCGACGAGGCCATTGATCGTGTCCATCCGCATATCGATCACGACATCGTCGACCGCGTCGGCATCCATGATGTCGTTGCGCTGCTCGTAGATCACCTTGCGCTGATCGTTCATCACGTCATCATATTCGACGACCTGTTTGCGGATGTCGTAATTGCGCGCCTCGACCTTTTTCTGCGCGGTCTCGATGGCTTTGGAAAGCCATTTGGAACCGATTGCCTCGCCATCTTCGAGGTTCGATCGCATCATCCGCGCGAACATCGTATTATCGCCGAAAATCCGCAGCAGATCGTCATCAAGGCTCAAGTAGAACCGGCTGAGACCAGGATCGCCCTGACGGCCCGAACGCCCGCGCAGCTGGTTATCGATGCGGCGGCTTTCGTGGCGCTCGGTGCCGAGAACGAACAGCCCGCCAGC
>JANOQL010000378.1:0-6116 GCA_031414835.1 Sphingomonadales bacterium
CGATCGGGCCTTTGCCGAAGATCATGCCATCATCGGTGGATTTGCGCAGTTCGCTGGCCGGAAAGTCATGGTGATCGGACACGCCAAGGGCGACGATACCGCATCGCGCATCCACCATAATTTCGGCATGGCGCGACCCGAGGGGTATCGCAAGGCGATCCGCCTCCTCGATCTTGCTGACAGGTTCGCGCTCCCTGTCATCACATTGGTCGATACGCCTGGCGCGTTTCCGGGGATCGATGCCGAAGCGCGCGGGCAGGCCGAAGCGATTGCCCGTTGCACCGAAAAATGCCTGACGCTCGGCGTGCCGATGATCGCGGTCGTGCTGGGCGAAGGCGGATCGGGCGGCGCGGTCGCATTGGCCGCCGCGAACCGCGTGCTGATGCTGGAAAACGCCATTTACTCGGTAATCTCGCCTGAGGGCTGCGCATCGATCCTGTGGCGCAGCGCCGATCGCGCCGCCGATGCCGCCGAAGCGATGAAAGTAACGGCGGCCGATTTGCTGCGGCTCGGCGTCATCCACCGGATCATTTACGAACCAGCAGGCGGCGCGCACCGCAACCCTGATGAAATCATCAAGCGTTTGTCGCTGGCGATTGCCACCGAACTCGACGCGCTGGTCGGGCTGTCAGCCAGCGCGTTGCGTCAAGACCGGCAAGCGTATTTTGCGGGACTGGGCAGCCTCTAACCGCGCTTGCGGGCCTGCGGATAGGTGCCAAGCAGCCGCAGCGATCGTGCGTAAAAGCTCAATTCCTCGAGCGCGCGTGCGACCGCCGGATCGTCGGGATGGCCTTCTATATCGGCAAAGAATGTTGTCGCGGCAAAGCTCGCACCGCGCTGATAGCTTTCGAGCCGCGTCATGTTCACGCCATTGGTCGCAAAGCCGCCCATCGCCTTGTAAAGCGCAGAGGGCACATTCTTCACTTCGAACACGAAACTCGTCATCGCCGCTATTTCCGGCTCCATCTCTACAGGCGTTCGTGCAAGAATCACAAAGCGTGTCATATTGTCATCCGAATCCTCGAGCCTGTCAGCGAGGATCGTCAAGCCATAGATGGCTTCGGCGCCAAGCGGCGCAATCGCGGCAATCGCGGGATCGCCGAGTTCGGCCACGCGCGCCGCCGCCCCTGCTGTGTCGGGATAGCTGTCGGGCTGGATCGCATGTTCGCGCAGCCAGCGGCGGCACTGGCCCAGCGCCTGCGGATGGCTGATCGCATGGCGCACATCGGCCAGAGTGCCGCAGCCCATCAATGCGTAATGGATCGGCAGAAAATGCTCGCCAACGATGCTCAGCCCCGATTCGGGGAGGAGAAAGTGGATATCGGCCACCCGCCCGAACAGCGAATTTTCGATGGGAATCATTGCGCGCGCAGCGGTTCCGCCGGTGACCGCATCGATCGCATCTTCGAAACTGAAACAGGGCAGCGCGATGGCCTGAGGATCGGCCTGCAACACCGCGATATGCGAATTGGCCCCTGGCGCGCCTTGAAACGACACTGCGCGCGCGGGTGATTCCCGCGCCTCGGCTTCGAGCGCAGCGATGATCGGGCGGGCGGGTGCGGGGTATCTGTCCATAACTAAGCGGTCGCATAGGGTCCGCTTTGTTCTGTCGCAACTGTCGTGCTACCGCTTGCGGAAGGCCGCGCCCATGATTATGGCAGCGGAAATTCCATCTCAAGCGAAAGTTACGGGGCACATCACGGCATGGGCGATCAGACAAACACCATCGCGGGCTGGACGCTGTTCGCCTTTATCATCGCGCTGGGCGGCGGAATTTTGGCCGGCAAATATTATCATCATGATGAGGTCGAAAAAGGTGGCTGGGAAGTCGCTGACGCTGAACCGGGCGCAGGCGGTGCCGCCGCGGCGGTAAAGCCCACGAACTTTGCGGCCGGCGATCCCGTCAAGGGCGCGACGGTGTTTGCCAAATGCCAGTCTTGCCATTCGATAACATCGGGCGGCGCCAATGGGATTGGTCCCAATCTTTATGGTGTCATGGGCAAGAAGCACGCCCATATGGCTGGCTTTGCCTATTCCGACGGCATGGTGGCAATGCCAGGCGTGTGGGACTGGGCGGCAATGGACGCGTGGCTCGCGAACCCCAAAAAATACGTTGCGGGCACCAAAATGAGCTTCGCTGGCTTGTCCAAGCCCGAAGACCGGGCGGATCTGATCCGGTATCTCAACGATCAGGGATCGAATTTGCCCGTGCCGCCACCGCCTGCCGAAACGGCGGCCGCACCCGCAGCTACCGATGCGGCAGCGGCTGGCAATGGTGCCGCTCCTGCAAACACAACGGCACCCGCTGCTAAGTGATTATGGCCTGAAGGTTTTTGCGACAGCGTCCATCACGCCGTTGGCAAAGCCGCGCTCGCGTTCGCCGTAAAACGCTTCGGCAACGTCGAGATAGCCTGCCATAATGCTGCCTGCCGGAATTTCAGGCCGCGCAAGCAATTCATAGGCGCTGGCTCGCAGAAGCTGGCGCATCAGCCGGTCGAGCCGTTCGAGGCTCCACCCCGATGGCACAAGTGCCGAATCGAGAGCAGCGTCGATTTCGTCACGGCGAGCAACAGCCCCCAGCACCACATCGTCGAAAAACGATTGTTCGGCAGGGCGATACTGCACGTCACCTATCGTCGCGCCAAGCCGGTGCTGGTGAAATTCGTGAAGCAGTTTGGGCAACGGGACCGTTTCCATCTCAAGCTGATAAAGCGCCTGGACCGCAGCCAGCCGCGCGGCATTTCGTGAAGCCTTGCTCATGCAAGCCTCTCGCGAACCGAGTCGGCATGAGCAGGTAAGCCCTCGGCATCGGCCAACGCCACTGCGGCTGGCCCGATTGCCCGGATCGACGATGCGTCGCACTGAACGAAGCTGGTGCGTTTCATGAAATCGAGCACTGACAATCCTGACGAAAACCGAGCACGCCGCCCGGTTGGCAATACATGATTGGGGCCAGCAACATAATCGCCGACAGCTTCGGGCGTATATCGCCCTAGAAACACCGAACCAGCGTGGCGAACCATGGCAAACAGGCGCCCGGGGTCCGCCACGGCCAGTTCAAGATGTTCAGGTGCAAGCCTGTCGACAAGCGGCATCGCATCGGCCAGATCGGCAACGATGATGATCGCGCCATTGTCGTGCCAGCTTGTCCGCGCGGTCGTCTGCGTCGCAAGCAACAGCAGTTTGGCTTCGACAGCGACAGACACTGCATCGGCAAATTCTGCATCATCGGTCAACAGGATCGACTGGCTGGTAGGGTCGTGTTCAGCCTGGCTCAGCAGATCGGCAGCGATCCAGTCGGGATTGTTCAACGCATCGGCCACTACGACAATTTCTGACGGCCCCGCCACCATATCGATGCCGACCACACCGTAAAGCTGGCGCTTGGCCTCCGCGACCCACGCATTGCCGGGGCCGGTAATCACATCGACTGCGGCAATCGTTTCGGTCCCGAAGGCAAGAGCGGCCACCGCTTGGGCCCCGCCGATCCGCCACACTTCATCGGCACCTGCAAGCGCGGCAGCTGCAAGAACGAGCGGGTTGGCCTCGCCTCCCGGCGTCGGGGTGACCATCACCACACGTCCGACACCTGCAACCTTGGCGGGGATCAGGTTCATGAGCACCGATGATGGGTAGGCCGCTCGTCCGCCCGGCACATAGACGCCAGCTGCATCGACCGCGGTCCATCGCGCGCCGATGCGGACGCCGGCATCGTCGGTTGTATCGCTATCGGTCGGGCGCTGGCGGTCGTGATAGGTGCGAATGCGGGCGGCGGCGAGTTCGAGCGCGGCACGCAGGTCTGGTTCAAGACCGGCTAGCGCAGCCTCGCATGCGGCAAGCGGAATCCGCCAGTCGAGGCTGTGGCCATCGAACCGCTGTGTCAGATCGGCGACCGCTGCATCGCCTTCGTGCCGGACCCGCGCGATGATCGCCGCGACGTCGCGCGACACATTCTGATCGGCTTCCCGCCGGTCATTGACGAGTGCATCGAACGCTGTGGCAAAGCCTGTGTCGGTGGTCGCGATCCTAAGCATTGACGGCCTCGCGGAAGGCTTCGACCATCCGGCCGACTTCGGGCATTGTTTTGAAAGCAGCACGGTTGACGATCAGCCGCGCCGAAACCTGCGCAATCACTTCGACCTCGGCGAGGCCGTTGTCCTTGAGTGTCTTGCCCGATGACACCAGATCGACGATGCGGCTGGCGAGGCCGAGCGCAGGCGCAATTTCCATCGCACCATTGAGCTTGACGCATTCGGCCTGCACCCCGCGCGCGGCAAAATGGCGTTGCGTGAGGCCGGGATATTTGGTGGCGACGCGCACGTGGCTCCACCCGCGCGGATCGTCGGTCGCGGCCATACCGGCAGGCTCGGCGACCGAAATCCGGCAATGGCCGATGTTGAGATCGACAGGCGCATAAAGTTCGGAATAGGCAAATTCGTCGATCACATCCGAACCGACGATCCCGATTTGTGCCGCACCATGCGCCACGAACGTCGCAACATCGAAGGCGCGCACCCGTATCAGTGTCAGATCGTCGCGATTTGTCGAGAATGATAACGATCGCGAATCTTCATCGGAAAAGGCAGCTTCGGGCACGATGCCAGCCCTTGCCAGCACCGGAAGCGCCTCGGCAAGGATGCGCCCCTTGGGAACGGCAAAGACGATTTGTGAAGGGACAGGCGGACGCGGCATGGGGGCGGGGCTTTACTTGTGCAGTGCAGTAAGGGCAAGCTGTGTGGCATGACCGATGCGATCCGAGATAATTTTCGCCTTCAGGCAACATATTGCCGGATGACGGGATCCGAACTGACCGCATGCGTGCTCGATGCGCTGCACGCGACAATGGATCACACAACGAGGACGGCTGGGCGCATTCTCGACTGGCCCGGCGACCCGATGATCGACGCGCTCGCGCTTCGGATCGCAGGCGGGTTGAACGGCTTGGCGCGCACAGGACGCGATCACGAACTGACGGAGCTTTACGCCGCGCGCGCGGGCAATTTCGAAGCCGTCATTGCGCGGGTGCTGCGCGATCATGACGAGTGGCTGTTCGGCTGGCTCAACAGTCCGCCGCAAACCAACGAGGTTGCGCGGTCAGGCGTGTTGTGGCCGGGGATGATGGCGATTGCGGCGCGGTTCGGCCCCGATCTTGAGATTCTCGAATTGGGTGCCAGCGGCGGGCTCAATCTCAATATGGATCGCTTTGCCTACCGGCTGGGTGATGCCCGGACAGGTGATGCGAATTCCAATGTTGCGATTGCGCCGGTTTGGAACGGAGCATCGCCCGACGCTGCGCCAGTGCGAATCGTGGCAAGGGGAGGCGTCGATCTCAATCCGCTCGACCTCACCGACGATACGGTCGCCGAACACATGCTCGCCTATATCTGGCCCGATCAGGATGACCGGATTGCGCGCGCTAAAGCAGCAATTGCGATTGCCAAGGCGTTCCCGCCACGCGTCGTCAAGAGCGATGGAACCAAATGGATCGAAGAGCAGCTTGTCTTGCCACAACAGGCTGGCGTTACCCGCGTCGTGTATCACAGCATCGCGCTTCAATATTTTCCCGCCGAAGCGCGCAAGCGCGTGCGTGATGCCATTCATGCCGCGGGAAATCGCGCGACAGTCGAACGCCCGCTGGCTTGGCTGTCGATGGAGTTTGCCGAAGCGGTGACGTCGGCAAGCCTCGATCTGACCTGCTGGCCCGGCGGCGAGCGGCAAACACTGGCGCAGGTCCATCCGCATGGCGCGCACGTCAACTGGTTGGCAGGCTCCTGAAAACGCGCCCCATCCACGGTGCCCAGCGTTCCCACCCGCCGTGGAGCGACAGCCATTCCCAGATCGCGGTCGCAATCAGCGCTAGCGTGGCGGCGATGCCGATAACCAGCGCGTTCCAGCCGAACGCCCAGCCGCTGACGCCGATGATCAGCAGCAACGTCATCCCGATGCCGTGCGACAAAGGCCCGAACCGCGATCCCGCGCTCGACCATTTGAACAGAAAATTGCCCATCAGAAACAGCCACGGCCCGCCGCACGCGACGAGCAGATAGCCTATACTGCCCGCCTCACTGGGAGCCTTGAGCATCTTGGCATCGGCAACTGCCGTCACCACCAGCCCT
>JANOQL010000379.1:0-6805 GCA_031414835.1 Sphingomonadales bacterium
CGGAAATCATTTTCATGTTCATAATGATGTGCGATTTCGCGCGCCTGCGCATTGTCGAGCAGCTTGACCGCACGGCGTGAAAAGACTCCGCGATCCCCGCGCAGATAGGCAGCCCAGGCGGTATCGGTGACTTCGTTCGACAGGATCTTGGTCACATCGATTGCGGTCGAATTGAGCGATTCGATCAGCAGCGCCACGCGGCGCGCAAAATTGGCCTGATCGCCACGCTCGATCTCGGTTTTGGCATCGGCGATCCGCATTTCGAGCGCTGCGCTGGTTTCCGAAATCGTCAGCATTTGCCGCATCAGCCGGTCGGTGGCGGCCTGCGCCGATGCCACTGCGGTTTGCGTCGTCTGCGCAATCGCCGCCAGCTGTTCTTCGACCTGGCGCGTCAACGCATCGTTGAGCGCCTCGCGTGCCTGCAATCCCAGCAGTTGCGTCGCGCCGATCACCGCTTCGTCGAGTGCTGCGCGAGCCGTGCGCGCAGCCGAGTCTGTTGATTCATTAGCAGCGGCCAATGCCGATTGAAGCTGCGGGATCGTATCCGACGTCAGGGTGCAGAGTGCAGTATCGGCAGCAGCGACGCGTGCAGAAATCGCGTCAGCGGCCTGTTCGGATTGTGCGATGCCGTCGGCACTTGTGCGCGTGAGCTGTTCGATCGATCCACGGTGTTTTGCGATCATGTCACCAATGACATGCAGTTTCGCGACCGAATCTGCTGCCTGATCGGCGGTTTCGCGGATCAGCGGGACAGATGTGGTCAACGCTGCCGTTGCGGCGGTCGAAACCGATTCGAGTTTGGCAAAACTCGCCGGCAGTTCCTCATCGACTTCGTTCTGGATCGCTCCCAAAGCCGTCATGAGCGATTGCGCGCGCTCGGCGAGTTGATTGGCAGAATCGCCGCTGCCCGAAAGCGCGCGGGTCATATCGTCGCTGTGATCGCGCAATGCCTGGATCGCGACGCCGAGCCGCTCAATCCGCGCCGATCCGTCAGTATCGAACTGCGCAAACCGTGCCCCCAGCGCATCGATGTCTGTGGTCAGTTGCTGCGATAGCGCCTGTGCCTTGCTGTCCTGATCGGACAAGCTCGCCGTGATCCCGGCGATGCGGTCTGCAATTTCGGCAACTCGTTTTTGAAGCGAAGCCGCGGCTTCATCACCCGCGCAGGCGAGTGCCGCCTGATTTTGCCCGACCAGCGCCATCATCGCTGCACCTTGGGCTTCCATGCCCTGCCGTGCGGTATCGAGCGCGGTTCCAGCGCGTTCGAGCGCGTGATCGACAGCGCCCGTCATCTGGTCCGCCGCCTGTTCGAGCCGCGCGCCTGCAACTTCGCTGACGCTTTCCATCCGCGCGAGATGCGCTGCGAGTTTCTGCGCGGCCATCCCTGCTGTTTCGTCGGCTTCGCGGCCCCTTGTGGTCAGCAACGCGAGCTGTGCATCGAGCGCACCGGCCTGTTCGTGCGCTGAAAGGCTCGCTTGCTGGAGCGCGCCGATCATTTCACGCATCTGGACGTTGGCCTTGGGCATGCTCGAAAGCAGCACGGCAAGATCGCCACGCGCCGCCGATGCCGAATTGGTGAGCATCTGCGAATGCCGGGTGACGGTTTCGATCTCCGAATCCATCGCCTTGGTGATTGACGATAGCCGGGCAGCTGCATCATCGCCCAGCGTCATCAAGTGCGTCGCCTGTTCTTCCAGCGATGCGCGGCTTTGATCGATCCGCGTCGTGATCACCGCGAACAGCGCTTCGAGGCGACAGGCTTCGCCATCAATCATTGCCGATGTTCCGGCAAACCGCTTTTGTTCGGCCACCGAAGACCGTCGCGCAATCAGCCAGACGATAGCGACCAGCCCCAGTGGGGCCGCAAGCGCACCGATCAGCGACGTGACGTCGGAAAGGCCGACCCGCGTTCCGATCACCACATAGCGTTCCCACACAAACGCAGCAGTTATCGAAAGCGCGGCAATGATCGCGACGGGCGTGACCATCCTGTCACGGAGCGGAATGCGCACAGGTTCTGGTTCATCATCCCATTCGGGAGGATCGACAATCCGATCTTCGATCAGTTCGCCCTCGAGACCGGGCGGTGACCGCCGATCTTCGCTCTGATCGCGCCACAGGCCGACCACTGTGTTTCCCCCAGACATGATCGGCGATTACACCGAACCTTATGGTTAAGCAAATGGCTGCAACACGATCTTAACCTGGCTCAGCTAAGCTGTATCGATGGCATATCATTTTCATGGCTTCGATTCTGCGCTGGCTGCTGCTGTTGGTGACGACGAAGGGCTGATCGCCGAGCTCAGAACCGCGCTTTATGAAAGCGCTTCATATTATGCCGATCTGCTTGAACGATCGCGGTGCGATGCCAATTGGGAAAGCGCAGCGCACAGGCTGAAAGGCGTGGCCGCCAGCTTCGGCGCATCGGCGGTTGCATCGGCCGCCGATTTTGCCCTCAGTTCGGCTCCTGGCGATCCCGTCGCTGTGCGCAAGGTCAAATCCGAAGTCTCTTGTCTCAAGGCGTAAAGCCGCTTCTTTTCAAACCTGACAAACCGCACTAGGCAATTTGCAGAGCGGTTAACGGGGCGCACATCTTGCCATTGGCAGGCTTAATCATGACGCGCGGCGGCAGTGCCGGTGGCGCGTCCTTGCAGGTCGCAGGACAGAGCTTGATCGAATATCAGGCACGGTCTTTGGCGGCGTGCGGCGTGCGCCATATTGTCATCATGGTCGAAACGCTGCCGGCGCCGCTCGTCGCTGCGTTTGACCGGTTGCGTGCCGAGGGATTTTCAATCGATACCGCGCGTTCGCCGCAAGATGCCGCGGATCGCATCCACCCCGATGAAACTGTGTTCGTGCTGTCCGCTGGCATCGTCGCTTCGGCAAGCCTGTTGCAAGACCTTGTGGCTTTGCCTGTTCCGGCCATCGTGACGCTTGTCAGCGACGCCGCAGCAAGCACATTCGAACGCATCGACCGCGACGATCGCTGGGGTGGCATTGCCACCATCCGTGGCGAACATTTGCGGCAGACCTCGGCAAAACTCGGCGAATGGGATTTCGCCGCGACCACGCTCCGGGTGGCGCTCCAGCACGGGGCGCACCGGTATGCTGCTCCTGCAAACGCGTTCCTGGGTCTCATCGAAAGCCCTGCCGACGCCGCAGATGCGTCGACGAAGCTCGCGATACCGGCATCGGATCAAGGCCAGTCGGCCTTTGCCCGGTTCGTCGCGACCCCTGTTGGCAATATGGGTCTTTCTTTTGCCGTGCGATCCTCGATTTCGTTCGAAATCCTGTCGGTCGTGCCGCTAGCGTTGCTGCTTGCGGCGCTGCTGCTTGGGTGGATTGGCTGGCCTGCCATCGCGCTTGTGGTTTTCGGTGTTGGCGGAATTGCGCAGGCGATTGCCACAGGAATGGCGACGAGTGCGCTGCGCACTTCATGGGCCGTCGAACGGTTTCCGCTCTTCATGCTGGTGACGTTTTCGGCGCTGCTGGGTTTTGGCGCGATCGCCTGGTCAAATGCAGACTGGGGGGTGTATCCGCTCGCGGCCTGGATCGTAGCCAATGCAGTGCTGTTTCCAGGTCAGCCATCGCGCTGGCATCCTGACACTTACGGCCTGGCACTCTTGATTGCCTGTCTGGCAGCGGCAGGCGAACCTGTATCAGGGCTGGTGCTGGCAATCTGCTGGCAGGTGCTGCCACCTGCTATCGACCGGGCAAGGGCACTGCTTTAGCCGCGCGTTAACCCTGTTTGCGCTAAGGCCGCAGTATGGCCCGTCCGATAGTTCTCCTGAGTGCTTCTGCATATGATTGACAGCGAAAGCCTGATCGCCAATGCGTGGATCGGCGGCGATGGCCGGATTGGCTCTGCCGACGCCCGCATCCTCGGCTTGCAGGCTGAAGCAGGCGGAAACGCCGACGGTGTTCTTGCCGTTCCGCCGATCGCATCGATCGCGCGGCTCGCCAGGACATTGGGGATCGTCGTTTCGCGCGGCATCGTGGTTGGTGGAGAGCGCAATAACCTCGATCTCTGGGTGCGCGCGCAACCCGATAATGGCGGCGTGAAGCTGGCGATCAGCGGTTGGCAGCCTGTCGCTAAGCGTGTCGACACGCCCGAACACATCCGCGAACGCGACGCCATTCTTGAAAGCATCGATTTTGACGGAGAATGGTCGTGCGATGCGTCGCTGCGGTTTTTGTCGGTCGATCCGGCGCTCGATCCGGAAGGCAAGGGGCCGTCCGCTCCGGTGACCGCCATTTTCCGTTTCGATCCCGATGCCGAAGACGAACTGCCCATTCTCGATGCGCTTTCCCGCCAGCAATCCTTCCGGGGCCAGCCAGCGCGCCTGCGTGATCGGTCACATGCCCGCATCATGGTGCAGGGGGAGGCCGTGCGCGACGAAACGGGCCAGTTCGCAGGCTTTTCGGGGCGGTATCGTTGGCTTTCGCGTGGCGATGCGGTGCGCGCAAAGCAGGCGCAAGGCGTTATGCCCGCAATGGCCGGGCTGCCAAGCGGCATCGAACAATCGCTCCGTTTGCCGCTCGATCGGATCATCCGCCATGCAGACGCGATTGCGCAGAAAAGCGATGGCCCCTTGCGGCAGGATTATGCAGGATATGCAGCCGATATCGCCGCTGCGTCGCGCCATATGCTCGGGCTGGTCGACGATCTGGGTGATCTTGAGGCCATCGAAGCACAAGGGTTCGCAGTCGATGACGACAGGATCGACCTTGCCGAAATCGTCCGTCGCGCGGCCAGCCTTCTGGGCGTGCGTGCAACCGATCGGGGCGTAAAGATCGATGCGTCCGACGCCAATTTCGCGCTATCGGCGAGGGGAGACTATCGCCGCACGCTCCAGATTCTCGTCAACCTCATCGGCAATGCCGTCCGCTATGCCCCAGTGGGGACCGCCATCTGGGTTCGCATCGAAGAGGCTGACGATCTTGTGGCCGTGATTGTCGCCGATCAGGGGCACGGAATCGCGACGGGCGATCAGGATCGCATTTTCGGAAAGTTCGAACGCGTCGATCCATCCGAACCCGGCACATCGGGGCTTGGTCTTTATATTTCGCGTGCGCTTGCCCGTGCAATGGGCGGCGATATCACCGTCGATAGCGCACCGGGGCAGGGGGCGCGGTTTGCGCTGACCCTGCCACGCGATGAGGCTGCCTAACGACTGCTGAGCGGCACATAATCGCGCTGGACAGGGCCGGTATACAGCTGGCGCGGACGACCGATTTTCTGTTCGGGATCCGAAATCATCTCGTTCCACTGCGCAACCCAGCCCACGGTGCGGGCAAGAGCGAACAGCGCAGTGAACATGGTCGTCGGGAATCCGATCGCAGACAGAATTACGCCCGAATAGAAATCGACATTGGGGAACAGCTTTTTCTCAATGAAATACGGATCGTTGAGTGCCATTTCCTCAAGCTGCAACGCGGTTTCAAACACCGGATCGTTGACCTTGAGGGCATCGAACACTTCGCGCAGCGTTTTCTGCATTGCCGTCGCGCGCGGATCGTAATTTTTGTAAACGCGGTGGCCGAACCCCATCAGGCGGAACGGATCGTTCTTGTCCTTGGCGCGGGCGATATATTCGGGGATCCGTTCGGGCCGCCCGATTTCGCGCAGCATGTTGAGCGCGGCTTCGTTCGCCCCGCCATGCGCCGGGCCCCAAAGGCACGCAATGCCAGCCGCGATGCACGCAAACGGGTTAGCACCGGATGATCCGGCGAGCCGCACGGTCGAGGTCGAGGCGTTTTGTTCATGATCGGCGTGGAGAATGAAAATCTGATCCATCGCGCGTTCGATGGCGGGGTGAACTTCATATTCCTCGGCAGGCACGCTGAACGTCATCCGCAGGAAATTTGCGGTGTAGGACAGCGAGTTTTTGGGATAAACGAACGGTTGGCCCGCCGCATATTTGAACGCCATTGCTGCAATCGTCGGCATTTTCGCGATCAGCCGGTGGCTCGCAATCGTCCGCTGTTCGGGATCGGTGATGTCGGTTGAATCGTGATAGAACGCAGACAGCGCGCCAACGACACCGCACATGATCGCCATCGGGTGCGCATCGCGCCTGAACCCGCGATAGAAAGTCGAAAGCTGTTCATGGAGCATCGTGTGCCGCGTGATCGTGTGCACGAAATGATCGTGTTCATCGGATGTCGGCAGTTCGCCGTTGAGCATCAGATAACAGACCTCAAGGAACGACGAATGTTCGGCCAGCTGCCCGATGGGATAGCCGCGATGGAGCAGCACGCCTTCATCGCCATCGATATAGGTCAGCGCCGATTCGCAACTGGCGGTCGACATGAAGCCGGGATCGAAGGTGAATGCCCCGGTCTGGCCATACATTTTGCGAATATCGACGACATCGGGCCCAATCGTGCCTGAACGGATCGGTGCCTCGATGGTTGTGCCGCCGACTGAAATTGTTGCGCTGCTCATGCCCTGTTTCCCTTCCCCAATTCAGCCCTGACGGTGCAGGGCATGCTCAACCCGTGCCAGCGATTCCTCGCGCCCGAGGAGCACCAGCACATCGAAAATTCCGGGAGATACACCCCGTCCGGTCAACGCAGCCCGTAGTGGCTGAGCAACCTTGCCGAGGCCGACTTCGCCCTCTTGTGCAACGACCCTCACACTCTCTTCCAGCGTCGGCATATCCCAGGAGGATAGCTGCGCCAGTGCTTCATGGGCCTTGCCCAGCAGGACAATGGCAGTTTGGTCTAGCAGGCTTTCAGCCTTCGCGTCGAGAGCAATCGGCGCGCGTTCGATCAGGAATTTTGCACCTTCTGCCAGATCGAC
>JANOQL010000380.1:0-3490 GCA_031414835.1 Sphingomonadales bacterium
CATTGCGAGCAGTTTGGCCTTGCCCTTGGCCATGCTGAACATCAATTGGACGGGCGGTGGCACTTGCGCATTTTGCTGAGTCAGATCGATCCGCCTTGCCGAAATCGGCTGAGGAGCGGGAAGGGCAACACCGCCTGTCGATATTGCCGCTGCCAAGGTCGATCCGCCATTCACCTTGGCTACGATGGCATCGGCCACGCGCTTGGCGGCCTTGGCTGCGCGGTCTGCCATGAAATCGGCGGCGACTTGATCACGGATCTTCGCCAAAGGTCGCGGAGCAGCAGGGGTGACCTTCTCGAGGTCCGAAAACGCATAGGCGCGGCCCGGGATCAGCGTCACGACCGAGGCGTCATCGTCGGGGTTGGCCTGGAACGCATCCTTGAGAACGGGCAAGATGGCCGAATCGCGCTTGAAGTCCGGCTGATCGGGCGCAACTCCGCTCGATGTGACTGAAGGCGTCGTAACGACAGTCAGGCCATTGGCCTTGGCGACATCGGCAAAGGTCGCGCCATCGGCAACCGCATCTTCAAGCTTCGTGACAAGCTCTGCCAGCGCTCCATCCATTTTGCGCTGCTTAATTGCTTCGGTCAGCTGGGGCCGGACGCTGTCGAGGCTTTGGCTCGATGCGGCGTTGATCGTGTCGAGACGAATGACGTTCCAGCCGAATGGCGTTTTCTGCGGATCGAGGATGGCTCCGCTGCTTGCCGCAAATCCGGCTTTGGCAGCGGCAGACGATGTCAGCCCCGCAAATGACGCTTCGTCCTGAGGTGCTAGTGAGATCACGTCGGCACCCGATGCCTTCGCCGCTTCGGCAAACGGAGTTCCGCCGCGTGCCTTTGCTACAATCGCTTGTGCGGCTTGCTGGCTCTGGACAACAGCCTGCGTGAACACACGCGTCTGTTTGCCAGTGAATTTGGCGGCATCGGCCTTGTAGGCCTGAGCAATCTCGGCGTCGCTGATCGAAACTGTGTCTGCAAACCGGCTGCGGTCGAAAAGCGCATAACGAATGACGCGTGTTTCGGGCACAGTGTAACGAATGGCGTTGCGTGTATAAAAGGTATTGAGCTCCGCCTCGCCGGGTGCCCCGCCCGACGCCACCGCATTGCCAGGCACGACTGCAATTTCGCCTGTACGCGATTCGAGGAGCAGCGACGCATAAAGCGATGCCATCTTGTTGGAGGCACGCGCGCCGCCCTGCGCAGGAATGACCAGCGTGTTGACCAGCTTGTCACGGGCAATGTCTTCGCGCACTTGTCCCTCGGTCAGTCCCGCTTCGCCTATCGCACGAAGGAACGTCCCCCGGTCAAAACTGCCGGTCGGTCCGCGGAACGCCTGGATCGTGGAAATCTCGCTATCGACAAGGCGGCGGCTGGAAACCATGCCGTGCTCTACTGCAAACGCTTCAAGCGCGCGGGTGTTGATCATCTGGTCCAGCGTTCGGTCCAGTCCGCCTTGGGCGATGAAGGCGGGCAACTCGATCCCGGGATTGCGTTGTCGTTCAGCTTGCAGCTGTGATTGGACGCGCGCCTCGACCAACTCCGGTGTCAGTTTTTGATTGCCGATCTTCGCAATCCAGCCACCGAACAGATTGACACCACCGGCGCCGGGTGTCCCCACGCCAGTGATGATGAAAGCGACCATGATCAGGCCTAAAAAACCGAGCACGAACCACGATGACAAAGCCCGGCGGAAAAACGAAATCATTGGCGGCGGCCCCTGGGGTTGCTGTGCGATTGGCCGCACGCCATAGGCGCGGGCCGGAGCAGCATCAAGGGACTAACCATGGCACGACGACCGCTGATTGCCGGAAACTGGAAAATGAACGGGTCGCTGGCGGCGCTCGTCGAAATCGATTCAATCGCCGATGCGGCGTCGCGATCGACACATCTCGATGTGGCCATTTGCCCACCCTACACTTTGCTCGCCGCAGTTCATGCTCGCCAGCCTTCGCTCCCGACCGGAGGGCAGGATTGTCACTGGAATTCCAATGGCGCGCATACCGGGTGCATTTCGCCAGCCATGCTGTGCGAGGCAGGGGCGAGCTACGTAATCGTCGGGCATAGCGAGCGCCGCGCCGACAATCACGAAACCGATGGCGAAATTGCTCGCAAAGCCGAGGCAGCGATCAATGCGGGGCTGGTTGCCATTTTGTGCGTCGGCGAAACCGAAGCGTTGCGCGACAAAGGTGACGCCGTTGCCTATGTGTCGAACCAGTTGCTCGACTCGCTGCCAATGTCAGCGACCGCCGATGCACTCGTCATTGCCTATGAACCCGTCTGGGCGATCGGAACCGGTCGCGTTGCCGCTTTGGCCGATATCGCGGAAATGCACGCGGCAATACGCGACGCGCTTGGAACGACCCTCGGAGGTACCGCGCAATCGGTGCGCATCCTCTATGGCGGGTCGGTGAAGCCCGAAAATGCGAAGGACATTCTCGCATTGGCCGATGTCGATGGCGCATTGGTTGGAGGCGCGAGCCTCAAGGCGTCGGACTTCAACGCGATTATCTCGGCAGCCTGACCGCGAGTTGCGACCAAGATTGATCGCCGCGCAGCACTCGTCTAAGGCCGCCGCACATTTTTGATCGGATCGCAGTTTCCCATGTTTCAGTTTCTTCTCGTCGTTCACGTCATCGTCGCTGTCGCACTTGTCGGTGTGATCCTCATGCAGCGTTCGGAAGGCGGTGGGTTTACCGGTGGCGGCAGCCCTGCGGGGCTGATGTCAGCGCGGGGTGCTGCAGACTTCCTGACGCGCACGACGACGATTCTGGCCACTGTGTTTGTCGTTCTTTCAATCGCGCTTGCGGCTTTGGCCACAGTCAATCGCGCTCCGACGGAGCTTGACGATTCGCTGGCGCGTCAGCCGGGCGCCGTCCCGACCATGCCTGCTCCCGCGCCGGGCGCTGTTCCGCTCGGCGGAGGCGCAACCGATCTGGCGCCTTTGCCAGCAGCGCCCGCGACGAGTGCGCCGCTTGTGGCACCCGCACCCACAGCGGCTGTCGAACGCGAACGCCCACAGCCTCGCCCGGAGACACGACGTGAGGCACCCGCTGCCGAGCGGCCCAGCATTCGCACGACCGTGCCTGAGAAAGCGGCAACACCGGCCCCAGCGCCTGCAGCACCGGTCCCGACCAGCGGCAATTCCTCGCAATAAATTCGCGCCGACCAGATTCGCGCCCTTGCCACTGAGGCCAGTTGCAGCTTAGGCCTTTTCTCCCATGACGCGGTTTATTTTCATCACCGGCGGCGTGGTATCCTCGCTCGGCAAGGGTCTCATGGCAGCAAGCCTCGCTGCCTTGCTGCAATCGCGCGGCTACACTGTGCGGATAAGAAAATTTGATCCCTATCTCAATGTCGATCCGGGGACGATGTCTCCCTATCAGCATGGCGAAGTCTATGTGACCGACGATGGCGCGGAGACCGATCTCGACCTCGGCCATTATGAACGGTTTACAGGCGTTGCCTCACGCCAGTCAGACAATGTGACGTCG
>JANOQL010000381.1:0-2865 GCA_031414835.1 Sphingomonadales bacterium
CGACAATGAAATCGGCGTGCGATCTCGGCCTCGCGTTCCAGCTCGCCAATATCGCGCGCGATTTGCAGGAGGATGACGCGGCGGGGCGCTGCTACATCCCCGACATCTGGCTCGCCGAGGCGGATATTTCGCCCGGCGAACAGCTCCGCCCTCACAATCGGTCGCGGCTCGCCGATATCGGGTGGTGGCTCGCCGATATGGCGCAGGATTATGAAGCCAGCGCGCGCAAGGGTGCCGCCAAACTCCCCTTCCGGTCGCGTTGGGCGGTGCTGGCGGCGGCAGGCATCTATGGCGATATCGCGCGCGAAGTGGCAGAACGGGGCGCGCAGGCGTGGGATACGCGGGTCGTGACCAGCAAAGCCGCCAAACTGCGTTGGGTGGCCAAGGCATTCGGGCAGTCGCTTAGGGGGAGTTGAGATGAAACACGTCATTGCTGCACTGCTACTGGGCGCGGTCACAGCACCGCTGCCCGCAGCCACCCCGCTGGCGGTCTACACCGACCTGATTCCCGACAAGGCCCATCCGCCGAAGATGGAGACTGTCCACATCCCATCTGGCGGCGTCGAGATCAACGGCGTTGTCTATGTCGCGTCAGGCGCGGGGCCGCATCCGACCGTGGTTTTGTGCCACGGCCTGCCCGGCAATGAGAAGAACCTCGATCTGGCGCAAGCGCTGCGGCGCGCTGGCTACACCGTCATCACCTTCAATTATCGCGGATCGTGGGGCAGCCCCGGCACTTACAAATTCGCGCAGAATCTCGAAGACGCCAATGCCGTTCTTGCATTTGCGCGCGACCCGGCAAATGCGGCAAAGCTGCGGGTCGACCCGAACCGCATCGCGATTGTCGGCCATAGCATGGGCGGCTGGGTATCGGCGCTGACCGCAGCCAAAGACAAAGCACTGATCGGTGCCGTGATGATTTCAGCGGGCGGAATGGGCCGGATTGGCGATCTGCCGCGTGCCCAAGCGATCACCGCGTTCCGCGACAACGGCATGGAGGCACTGGCAGGCACCAGCCCCGAGGCGATGGCCGATGAAGTCATCGCCAACCGGGTGGCGTTCGGTTTCGCGCTAGCCGCCCCCAAACTTGCAGACACGCCGCTCCTCGTGCTGACCTCCGACGACGGCCTGGCCTTCTTCTCCGATGAACTGATCGCCGGGATCAAGGCAGCAAAGGGGACCAAACTCAAAACGCTCCACGTCCCCACCGATCACAGCTGGTCGGACAACCGGATCAGGCTTCAGAGCGAGATCATCGACTGGCTGGCGACGCTGAAGGGCAAGTAACATGAGCGATCGGGCAATGCGCAGCTGGTTGCGGTGGACGCATATGATCATCGGGCTGATGCTCGCCATCTATCTCTACACCCCGCTCCATGCCGACCGACTGGCGACCGACGTTGCGCGGTTCCTGCTGGTGCCATTCCTGATGGTGACAGGTGCTGCAATGTGGCAACAGCTGAGTGTTGCCAAATTCAGCGACAAGGAGTGAAGACGCCGATGCCTTCTGAGCGCAAATCGATTTTCATCACAGGTGCTGCGTCGGGCATCGGGCTGGCCACAGCGCGGCTATTCGCAAGCAAAGGCTGGTTCGTCGGCGGGTTCGACGTCAACGCGAACGCGCTCGATGCATTATGCGACGAAATCGGCAGCGGGAATGGCCATTTTGCACCACTCGACGTGTCGGACCGCGAAGCCGTGCTCGCGGCAGTCGCTGCGTTCGGTGGCGCAACCGGCGGCACGATGGACCTGCTGTTCAGCAATGCCGGGATCAACCCGACGGGCCCGTTCCACGACATGGCGTGGGACAAGATCATGACCGTGATCAACGTCAATCTGATCGGCGCGATGGGCGTGATCCATGCGTCAATCCCGCTGCTGGCCGCAACGCCGGGTTCACTCTGCCTGTCAACGGCATCGGCATCGGCAATCTTCGGGGCGGCCAACATGGCGGTCTATTCGGCGACCAAGCATGGCATCAAGGGGCTGACCGAATCGCTGTCGATCGAACTAGCCGCGCTCGGCGTTCGTGCAGCCGATATTCTGCCGGGCATTATCGACACCGGAATGCTCCCAGCCGACCAGAAAGCCCTGCTGCCAACCGAAGGCATGTGGCGACCGCTGCCTGCATCCGAAGTTGCCGATGTGGCCTGGGCGGCCTACCACGGAACAGGCCTCCATCATTATATTCCGCCCGAACTTGCCGCCTATGATGTCCAACAGACGCAAGCACCCGAGGCAGTTCGCGATGCGCAGATCGCGGGAAAGATGTTTTAATCGCGCAGATGAACCCCACACAACCGCGCGTTCACGTTTCACTCACCGCTATGGCCTAATCTCGGCGGTGGCAGACGCATTCCTCGCACGTTCCTCAGTTGCGTATTCGGGAGGGGGATGCGTCTGTTGCCTCCCCAATCAGAGTGTCATCCAATGATCAGACCCGGACTTGCTGTTCTCGCCCTGACGCTCACCCTCGGTGCCTGCGCCACGCCACAAACGCGGATCGAGCGCGGGCTGATCGAGGCGGGCCTGTCACGCAAGCAATCGGCGTGCATGGCGGACCGGATGGCCGACAAGCTGTCGGTCGGGCAATTGCTCAAGCTGCGGTCGTTGTCGGGAATGAAGGATAAGGACGTTCGCACCATGTCGATCGAACGCTTCCTCCGCAACGTCCGCGCTTTACGCGATCCCGAGATTCTCAGCATCACCACCCGCGCAGGTGTCGGCTGCGCAATTTCGGGCTAGCCGCCGCCGCGCCGCTATGCTTTAGCCTTCGCCAAACCCTACGCGAAGGACGCCCATGAACATCCACGAATATCAGGCCAAGGAACTGCTCGCGAAATTCGGCGTCGCGGTTCCCAAGGG
>JANOQL010000382.1:0-4979 GCA_031414835.1 Sphingomonadales bacterium
GCTTTGTGCCATGCGCAGCGGCCATGCGCCTTGCCGATTGTCACAACTCGCACGATTTCCGCGAACTCGCGCGCAGGCGGCTGCCTTATCCCGTTTTTCATTACATTGATGGCGCTGCCGATGATGAGGTGACGAAGGCACGCAACACGTCAGCATTCGATGATTGCGATCTGGTGCCTGACGTGCTGGCAGGCGTCGAGACCATCGACATGCGCACGACATTGTTCGGGCGCGAAATGGCGATGCCGCTGTTTCTTTCCCCCACCGCGCTCCAGCGTATCTTCCACTGGCATGGCGAACGTGGCGTGGCGCGAGCGGCGGCAAAGTTCGGGACATTCTTCGGTATTTCGAGCCTCTCGACGGTCGGGATCGCCGAAATCGGCGCGCTGACCGATGGGCCCAAGCTGTTTCAGCTCTATGTCCACAAGGACAAAGGCCTCAACCATGCCCTCATTGAATCGTGCAAAGCCGCCAAGTTCGATGCGATTGCGCTGACGGTCGATACGATCGTGTCGGGCAATCGCGAACGCTGCAAACGATCGGGCTTTACCACGCCGCCGCGCTTTACCCCGTCATCGGCGTTGAGCTATGCGGCAAAGCCCGCATGGGCGCTCAATTTCCTGTTTCGCGAACGCTTTTCGCTGCCCAACCTCGAAAGCCATGTTTCCGAAGGGTCGAGCGAGCCGATTTCGATCCAGAATTATTTTAACACTCAGCTCGATCAGTCGATGGACTGGAAAACCGCCGAAGCCATCCGCGCCGATTGGGGCGGGCATTTCTGCCTGAAAGGCGTGATGTCAGTCGCCGACGCGCGCCGCGCGGTCGATATTGGTGCTACCGCGATCATGGTCTCGAACCATGGCGGGAGGCAGCTCGATGGCAGCCGCGCACCGTTCGATCAGCTGGCCGAAATCGTCGATGCGGTAGGGGATCGGATCGATGTGATCTGCGATGGCGGCATCAGGCGCGGCAGCCATGTGCTCAAGGCGCTTTCGGTCGGCGCAAAGGCCGCATCGGGTGGGCGGATGTATCTCTATGCACTCGCCGCAGCCGGGCAAGACGGCGTCGAACGCGCGCTCGGCAATATGCGCGATGAAATCGAACGCGGCATGAAGCTGATGGGCGTCACCTGCATCGATCAGCTTAATCGCGATCGGTTGCGCTGGCGCTGATTGGCGTCGGCGAACCGAGCCAGATTGGCGGCAAACCGCCCAAACCCGGACATAAACCGTTCATTTTCAAAGGCCTAGTTTGACGTCGGGGCAAAGATAAGGACTATGACGATGAAAAACGGACTTACACTCTTCGCCGCCAGCGCCGTTCTGGTGACTGGCATGACGATCCCGCTGACACCGGCAGACGCGCATCGCGGCCATAAAGGCGGCCATAAATATAGCGAATGGCAAGGTCGCGACGGGAAAACCTATTGCCGCAAACGCGATGGCACAGTTGGCCTGATCGTCGGCGGCGTCGGTGGCGCATTGGTCGGTCGCGCGATCGATACGCGTGGCGATCGCGCAACAGGCACAGTGCTGGGTGCAGCCGCAGGTGCGCTGCTTGGCAACGAAGTCGCAAAAAAGCGCAGCTGCCGCTAAGCAGTTCTTAACCGGACATCGGGCACATTCTCCCGATGTTCGGTTTCGGCTATAAATATATCTTCAAAAGCCGCTGGGGCGCTTTGGCCTTTGCGGCTTTTGTATGCTGGTCAGCCGCGCAATATGCGGCACCAGATGAAACGGTAAAAACGCCCAAGACTGCGAATGCCTGGGCGTCCGAAGACGCGACGATGGCGCAGATGGTCCATTCGGGGCAGGTGCTCCAGAATATTGAGACCGAAGTTCCCTAACACCGAGGGTTTAGCGCCTTCTAACTCGTCATTGCGAGCGAAGCGCGGCAGTCCGAAGGCCAACGCTCAACAGTCTGGATCGCTTCGTCGCTTCGGCAAAGCCGAAGTTTATCCTGAGCGCCTGCAAGGCAGGCGAAGGGCTTCTCGTAATGACGGGACGGATGCACAGTTTAATCGAGCTTCAGCAGCAGCTTTTCGAGATAAGCCAGTTGTCCGGTAGGGCGGGCGGTTTGCCCGGTTCCCCGCAGCAATCCGGCAGGACGCGGCAACAATGTTCGGACATCGGCATAGGCGAGCTTTGGCGGGTGTGCCGATCCGTTGCGACCGGCCTTTGCCATCGTAGCCGCCATCGTCACCGGCGCGCGTTCGCCAACCGATGGCGCGCGCGATGGGTAAATGAAGCCGTGCACGGGCCACGCGGTTGTGCCGAGATCGCCCAGCGGGGCAAACCACACACGGACCCGGCTCCAGTCACCATCGTCTGACACATCGCGAATTTCGACATCGCGTTCGACTTGCCCCCGCCGCCCATCGATCCGCGACCAGTTGGCGTGCGTCACCCTGATCGTCCGCCGGTCTACAATCTCGCTAACAGTGGCCACATGGCCCAGCCGCATTCCGCCGTGCGGCTGGAACGCCATTACTGCGCCCAGCCTTGGCGTGGTTCCGCGCGTGTAGCGGCCATCGGCCTGCCCCCACCACGTCCACGCATCGCCGTAAAGCTGGATGCCCGAAATCTCGCGCGCAAACGGCACGCATTCCCAATGGTAGCGCGCGGGCGGTTCGATGAACGGAATGGCAGATGCTGGCTGGGTAACCGCCATCGCACACGCCAGCGCTGCCCCTGTCCGCAAAATCCGTCTGCCGATCGCCATGGGTGTCAACTATCTGACAGGGACTGGAAACGGGGTTAGCGGCTGTGGTAAATGCGATGTTTACCATGATGATCGCGGTTCACGCGGCGCTTGCCAAATCGGGGTCGAATGGCCCATGCTGCCGTGCAACATCATTGCCATCAGACGCGGCAACTGCCGCCACCGGAGAATATCGCCATGACCGCCGATCCCATTGTCATTTCGTCTTATGCCCGCACTCCAATGGGCGGGATGCAGGGGGCGCTTGCGGGCGTTTCGGCAACGCAGCTTGGCGCGACCGCGATCAAGGCGGCAGTCGAACGTGCAGGCGTCAGTCCCGAAACCATCGATCAGGTGATCATGGGCTGCGTCCTTCCGGGCGGGCTGGGTCAGGCGCCTGCACGTCAGGCGGCGATCCATGCGGGGCTGCCGATTTCGACCGGGGCGACGACGATCAACAAGGTGTGCGGATCGGGGATGAAAGCCACGATGATGGCCGCCGAAGCGATCATGGCAGGCACGTCTGACATTGTGGTCGCAGGCGGCATGGAGAGCATGACCAACGCGCCTTACCTGCTGACCAAGCACCGTTCGGGCGCGCGGATGGGGCATGATGCCATCAAGGATTCGATGTTCCTCGATGGGCTCGAAGATGCCTATGAGGCTGGCCGTGCAATGGGTAGTTTTGCCGAAGAAACCTGCACCGAATATCAGTTCACGCGTGAGGCACAGGATGAATATGCGCTGCGCTCGCTTGCCCGCGCCAAAGATGCGATCGGCAACGGTGCGTTCGATCGTGAGATTGTCGCAGTCGATGTCATCACTCGCGCAGGAACGACCAGCGTCACGGTCGATGAACAGCCGGGCAATGCCAAGCCCGACAAGATCCCGACGCTGAAGCCTGCGTTCGCCAAGGATGGCACGATCACCGCGGCCAATGCCTCATCGATTTCGGACGGTGCAGCGGCATTGGTCGTGACGAAGCAAAGCGTTGCCGAGGCGCATGGGATGCCGATTGCCGCGAAGATCGTTGCATGGGCGACCAACAGTCAGGAGCCATCCAAATTCACATCGGCCCCTGTTCCTGCGATCCGCAAGGCCATCGCGCAGGCAGGCTGGACCGTCGATCAGGTCGATCTGTTCGAAATCAACGAAGCGTTTGCGATGGTGCCGATGATCGCGATGAAGGAACTCGGCATTCCGGCGGAGAAGCTCAACGTCAATGGCGGGGCAACGGCGCTTGGCCACCCTATCGGCGCCAGTGGAGCGCGGATCATCGCCACGCTGGTTGCGGCGCTTCAGAACCGCGGATTGAAGCGCGGTGTCGCCAGCCTGTGCATCGGCGGCGGCGAAGGCACGGCGATCGCGGTGGAAATTGCCTGAGCCATCCTCTGAGCCGACGCCCACGCATTGGCGCAAGGCAAAGGCGACACGTGCGCATGTCGTCATCGATGCAGCCGAGTATTTTGAGGCTGTGCGCGAAGCGATGCTGAATGCCAAACACCGGATCATGCTGATCGGGTGGGATTTCGATACGCGGATTTCGCTATCGAAGACGCGTCGCAAGAAAGGCGATCCGCCTTCGCGGGTCGGCGATTTCATGCTCTGGCTTGCAGATCGCAACCCCGATCTCGATATCAGGATCGTCAAATGGAACTTCGGCGCCTTGAAGGCGCTGGGGCGCGGAATGACGATCATCGACGTCGCGCGCTGGGCATTGCACCCCCGGATCAAGTTCAAGCTCGATAGCGCGCATCCGCTGGGGTGCAGCCATCACCAGAAAATCGTCGTGATCGATGACAGGATCGCGGTGTGCGGCGGGATCGACATGACCAAAGACCGCTGGGACACGCCCGAGCATCGCGATGATGATCCGCGCCGCAAGGAGCCCAGTGGCAAGCCCTATGGCCCGTGGCATGACGTAACGATGATCGTCGAAGGCGATATTGCTGCGGCTTTGGGCGAATTGGGGCGCGACCGGTGGGAAACCGCAGGTGGCGAACCGCTCGAACCATGCCCCGCTACACCAGAATCGCCATGGCCGAGCCGCGTCGAAGCCGAGTTCCACGATGTCGATATCTCGGTCTCGCGGACGCGCGCCGAATATCATGACGTTGCCGAAGTCCGCGAAATCGAGGCGCTGTTTCTCGAACATATCGCGCGCGCCAAACGCTTCATCTATGCCGAGAACCAGTATTTTGCATCACGCAAGATTGCCGAGGCGATTGCTGCGCGAATGTCCGAACCCGATCCGCCCGAGATCGTGATCGTGGCACCCG
>JANOQL010000383.1:0-1679 GCA_031414835.1 Sphingomonadales bacterium
TGCCACCTCCCCTTCGAAAAGGGGAGGATTTTGCAGCCTTGATCCTCCCCTTTTCAAAGGGGAGGTGGCCCGCGCAGCGGGTCGGAGGGGTTTGTCGCTGCGCAATCTGGCTTCTGAAAAGCCCGTCTCCGAATCGTCACACAACCTACGCTGCACTGCAACAAAACGCCCTTAGGCGCGGTGGCACACACCACCAAAGGGGATTCCTTACATGACCTTCCGTGCCCGCCTGCTTGCCTGCGCCCTCCTTGCCGCGCCCACGCTCGCCACTGCCCAAGAGGCGGCCGAAGCCGAAGCCACCGGCGAAGACATCATCGTCACCGCGCAGAAATTCGAACAGCGCGCGGTCGATGTGCCGATAACGATTTCGGCGACCACCGGGGAACGCCTGCGCGAACTCGGCGTCAGCGACCTTGATGAACTGTCGAACTTCGTTCCCGGCCTCAACATTCAGGAGCAGAGCGCGAACAACCCCGGCATCGTCATTCGCGGCATCACATCGGACAGTGGCTCCGCGCAGCAGGCGGCGCGCGTCACGCTCTATTACAACGGCGTCGATATTTCGCGATCGCGCGGATCGTATCAGGATATCTACGATGTCGAGCGGATCGAAGTCATCAAGGGCCCGCAAGCGACGCTGTTCGGCACCGCATCGGCCGTCGGCGCGATTTCGATCGTATCGGCGAAACCGCGCGCCGGATTTTCTGGCGAATTGACCGCAGGCTATGGCAATTTCGATCAGCAATTGCTCGCAGGCCACCTCAACGCCGGATCGGATGTGCTCGCGGGCCGGATCGCGTTCGCCTACAAGAAACGCGATGGCTATGTGAACAACCTCGCCCCCAATCAGGACGATCTGAACGGGCAGGATCAGCTCGGCGTGCGCGGCTCGCTGCGTTACACGCCGTCGGACGCGGTATCGGCTGATTTGATTCTCACCTATGATCGCCAACGCAATCCAGGCACCGCGTTCGTATCGGGATCGCTGCCGACCACCACCGGCCCCGCCGACCCGTTCGGCGATGCCTTCCTCGGCGGATCGCCCTTTTCCAAAGCCGTGCTCGGCAAGACCAAGCTCGGGCTCGACCGCGATGTCTATGATGCCAATCTGACAGTCAATTACGAATTCGCCGAGGGCTGGAACCTCACGCTGGTCAATGGCTATCGGAAGTTCGACAGCCTTGAGACGTTCGATGCCGATGGCTCGGCGGCGTTCTATCTCGAATTCGCCGAACTCGCCAAGGGCGATCAATGGAATCAGGAAACGCGCTTTTCCTACACCAGCGACCAGTTTCGCGGATCGTTCGGGTTCAACTTCTTCACCGAAGACAGCATCCAGAACGTGCCCTTTTCATCCGAAGAAGGCACCTTCCTCCAATGCGCGGCACGGCTCGTTCCCAATTTGCCATGCATCAATCCGGCAGGCGTGGTGAGCGCGGCAGGCGCCACCGCGATCCTGACGCGCGGTGCCGCCACCGCGATCCCGTATCAATCAGTATTCGAAAACCAGGGCAAGAATGGCAGCTATTCGGTGTTTGCCGATGGCACCTGGATCCCGACGCCCTCGGTCGAAATCACAGCAGGCGTCCGCGCGCTCATTGAAAAGCGCCGCTCGGGCTTCCGCGCGGTCGTGCCGCGCACCGTGATCGGCAATCAGGCATCGCTGATCCCGGGCCAGG
>JANOQL010000384.1:0-3232 GCA_031414835.1 Sphingomonadales bacterium
ATGTGCCTGCCCCGTTGGCACCGTGAATGCGGCAGGCACTGACAAGATCGTCGCCCCGGCCCCGCTCAGCGCAGTGTAAAGTGCCGGGAAACGAACGTCGTAACAGACCGAAAGCCCGAGATGACCGACAGGCGTTTCGACGACCGCGATTGCCTCCCCTGCGGCATACGCCGCTGACTCGCGCCAGCTTTCGCCTGTCGGCAAATCGACGTCGAACAAATGGAGCTTGTCATATCGCGCGCGGATTGCACCGCTGTCATCGATCACGAAACTGCGATTGGCGAGCTTGCCCGCATCATCGCGCCGCAGGGCGAGCGAACCAAGCGCGACCCAGATTTCCGCCTCTCGTGCCGCATCGCATACGGCGGTCAGCACGCGATCTTCTGACTCGGGCGCGATACGGGTCGCCGCGCGTTTCCGGTCGCGATCCAGCAGCCCGCTCATTTCGGGCGTAAACAGCATCAAAGCGCCACCTGCCTTCGCCTCACCGATCGCTGCGATCAAAGCCTTGGCGTTGGCATCAGGATCGATCCCGGTCCGCATTTGCGCTACCGCGATCCGCTCCATTGTCATGCAGCGGCAAGCATTGGATCGAGCCCGCCTCGTGCGTCGAGCGCCGACAGTTCGTCGCTGCCTCCGATATGCTGCCCACCGATAAAAATCTGCGGCACCGTAGAACGTCCGCCCGAACGCTGCATCATCGTATCGCGAGCGCCGGGGTTCATCGAAATGTCGGTCTCGTCAAAGTCGGCGCCCTTCGCCTTCAGCAACACCTTGGCACGCGCGCAAAACGGACAAAATGCTTTGGTGTAAAGTTCGATTTGGGCCATGAGGCATCTCCTTGACGAGCGAGAGGTGGTCACCCAGTCGCACAATGTCAATCGTCGAGCAAAACACGCGCCCAGCAGGCGACCCGCACTTCGGCAGCCCCTGCGCGTTTGAGCGCCCTTGCGCAGGCATTTGCAGTCGCTCCACTCGTGTAGACATCGTCAACCAGCAGCACGCGACGCCCCTTAGGGGTCGGCCCGTGCGCGCGCGAAACTGCAATGCTTCCCATAAGCAGCCGCCGTCGCTCGGCAGCACCTCGCCCGCCAAGCATCGGTGTTCGCTTCATCCGAACCAGCGTATCGGGCGAATGCACCCAGCCTGCATGGCGCGCAATCTCACCTGCGATAAGCGCGGACTGGTTGAACCCGCGCATCCAGAGCCGGAGCCTGTGCAACGGCACTGGAACGACCAGCCAATCGCCTTTGTCGGGCAGTGCTGGCTTCATCAGCTTGGAGACAAGCGCAGCCAGCCCGATCTTGCCGCCATGCTTGAACTTGAGGATTATGGTCCGCGAAACGTCTCCATATGCCACAGCCGCCGCAGCGCCATCATGATCGGGCGGATCAGCCAGACAGGGCGCGCAAATGGCAAGCGGGGCATCGAGCGGCACACCGCAGCGTTCGCAGCCATGGCCTGTGACGAAATCAAGCTGCCCCCAGCAATCAGCACATAAGGTCAGTGAATCTGGAACAATCGTGCCGCACCCCGCACATCGCGGTGGCAACGCAAAATCCACAACAGATGCCGCAAGCGCCTTCAGCATTTGCGCCTTGTCGCTGGCCGCAAGCCCCTTCACAAGCATTCGTGTGAGCATCCCTGAGATTTTTGACCGACACGCACGACGCCAACGCAATCGGCGGGCGGCGCAGTCATCGCCACAAGACGCCTGGATGATTGCACGGGCATCGGAAGACATCGCCATTCGGCTTTCGGCAATCCGGCGCGACTTTGACTCGATCCTGCTCATGTCGCCTGTCCCGGATTTTGTGCGGAACGTGCTGCCGACTTCGGCGCGAGTGGTGTTGAGCAACGATGTTCTGCTCGATGAGGACAGATTGCCTTTCGCCAATGGCAGCTTCGATTGCATAATTTCGATCGGACTTCTCGATACTGTGAACGATCTGCCCGGCGCTTTAGCTTTGTGTCGGCGCGCGCTTGCGCCAGATGGAGTCATGCTCATGGCGCTCGCAGGGGCGGGATCGCTGCCAGTTTTGCGCAAGGCCATGACTGTCGTTGACCCCGGCCGTTCGCATTTTCATCCTCAGATCGACGTGCGCGCCATGGGCGATCTGATGCTTCGGGCAGGCTTTGCCCAGCCGGTCATCGATGCCGATAGCGTCGATGCGCGGTATTCGGCGCTGGATCGACTGATTTTCGATGTGCGCGCAAATGGTCAGGGCAATGTCATGCTGGGACGACAGGCGATGCGCAGGCGAGAATTGGTCGCCCTTGAACATGCCTTCGCCAGCCACGCGATAGCGGGCAGAATTACCGAAACCTTTGTCACGCTTCATGCGACGGGGTGGGCCAACGCGCAATAATAGCGTCGACAAGGGGCCGGTCAGGTTCTGGCATCGGCAATCGTTGCAGTTCGTCTGGCGAAGCCCAGCGGAGGCTTGCGGCATGAAGCGCCTTCGGCTCACCGTGCCAGTGGGTCACGGCAAAAAACAACAAAACCAGCGGAAGCTCGCCCGCAGTTCCTGTCGAAAAGGCGATCGGCTTAATGTTGGCAACATCGGCTCTTATGCCGAGTTCTTCGTGCAGTTCCCTGGCAAGCGCGCGTTCAGGTGTTTCGCCCGTATCGACCTTGCCACCTGGAAACTCCCACAACCCCGCAAGCGGTTTGCCTTCGGGTCGTTGCTGCACCAGCCATCTGCCATCCGGGGCGCGCAGCCCGCCGGCCACCACCAGCATCACCATGCCAGACCCCCAGTTTCAGAACTTGTTAATACATTGCGCGCTACCTCGTACGGCCCCCACCAGGGAACACGAGACCGGGGAAACGACATGTTATCAACTCTGCGCAAGCTTTTGCGCGACACCAGAGGTGCGACTCTTGTCGAGTATGCACTCATCATTGCGTTGATGGTCATCGCGATGATCGTTGCTCTGCGTGGCGTTGCCGATAAATCCTCATTGATGTGGAATAATGTTGCGGCCGAAGTCAACAAGACCTGATGTCTCATGCACGTGATGGCGTGTACCAGATCGGCGATGTGTAAGCCCGTTCCTGAGCCTTGGCCTTGATGTCGGGCGCCAGAACATATTTGAACCGCACGGCATCATATGCCACCCAGCGCGGCGTCGGGATTTCAAGCACGCGAACATAGTAGAATGCGCGCAACGCGGGGTCAAACTCGGGATCGGCCCAGACCGTTTGCAGCTGCGCAGCGCCGATCGAATT
>JANOQL010000385.1:0-15575 GCA_031414835.1 Sphingomonadales bacterium
CTTGCGGTCGGGGCAGAGGCGCACAGCCTGTTCGCTTCGGGCATGTCGCTCGTCTGATCGGGCATCAAAAGCGGGCGGACGGTGCGATCACCGTCCGCCCGCTTTTGTTTATTCGGCAACAGCGATTGGCTTGCGCCGCAGCCGCCGGATCATCCACCAGATACCGCCACCGAGCAGCGCCCAGGGGGCAAGCGCGCCGCCCAATGTCAGCACGACTTCGATCATCGCCTTCATCGACGCCAGGCTCGTTGCCATTGCGCGGGCAACAGGGGTGCGCGGGTCCATGCCGAGCGCGCCTTCGGACGCGGCATAGGTAAAGCTGACGGGGGTGGTGGCAAGGCTTTCGACCTTGTCTTCGCGGTCGCCGCTCAACGCCCGGCGTTCGGCGCGCAGATCATTGGCGCGTTCGACGAGCCGTCCGCGCACGTCCTTGGCGAGATTGGTGATGCGCAGCTGCGCGTCGATCTTTGCCAGTTCGGCATCGATTGCGGCCAGCCCCTTGTCATTGGCAACGATGCCGCTGCCGACATCTTCGCCGCTGATCCGGCTATCGGCGAGGCGGCCATCGGCCTTTTCGACAACATCGGTCGCATCGCGCGCAAAGCTGCCGGCAAGAGCAGGATCGAGCTTGAAGGCAAGGCTGGCCGACACGTTGCCATCGTCGCTGCGGTCAAAATCCATGCCAGTCACGCGGCAGTGGCGCAGCGTCAGGGTTTCGCACAAGGCGGCGTGGCGTGACTGGACGTCCGAAATGGCAGTCTGCGGGAGTGCAAAATTATAAGCGTGGGTAAACGCGACTCCGGGAGCAACAGTGGCGCCGATGCGCGGAGCGTCGGCACCTTCGCTTGTGGCATCGGCAGCGGTGGAGCTTTCGGTCGCAGCAGGCGCTTCGTCTTTGGTATCGGCCTGGCTGCACGCGGCAACGAGCGCCAGCAATGGCAATATGGCGATTGATCGGTTCATCATGCACCCTCTCCTGTTTGTGTGCATGAATGAGCATAGTCTATCATATCAGTAGAGATAATAGCCTATCTTTCACATAAGGAAGAATTTATATCCCTAGTGTTTCAGTAGGTTATGATCGCCCCGTTGCGAAGCGCCACTGATTTTGCATCGCAGCATCGCCGCTGCTACGCCGCCAGCATGTCTGATTCGCACCCCCCCCTCCAGAGCCCAACCGCTCAAACCCTCGTCACCAAACTTGTCGATCTGCTCGACGTCCAGCGAATGGGCGATGGCTGGTATCTGGGGAAGCGCAACGAAGGCGGCGTTGGGCGCGTGTTCGGCGGCCAAGTGATCGCACAGGCGCTGGTGGCCGCACAGGATACTGTCGAGGAAGGCCGCGCGGCGCATTCGTGCCACGCCTATTTCATGCGGGCAGGATCTGAGGATTACGAGATCACCTATCGTGTCGAGCGCGATTTCGATGGCGGCAGTTTTTCGACGCGACGGATCATCGCGATGCAGCAGGACCGCCCGATCTTCAACATGGCGGCGTCATTCCAGAAGTTCGAGGAAGGCCTTGCGCACCAGACGCCGATGCCCGATGTGCCGATGCCAGAGGATTTGCAGACCGAGCGTGAGCTTCGCGCGGCGCATTCGGACAAGATCCCTGAGAAATTCCGCGAAAATTTCACTCGCGAACGTCCGCTCGAACACCGTCCATGCAATCCGCGCGATTTCAGTGGCGCCGAAAAGCGCTTTCCCGCGATCCAGAACAGCTGGTTCCGCACGCGCGCGCCGATCGGTGATGATCCTGCCTTGCATCGCGCGGTCATCGCCTATGCCAGCGACACGTCGCTGCTCGGCACCTGCACATTGCCGCATGGCGTTCACTGGACGATGCCGGGGTTCCAGACGGCGAGCCTCGATCACACCGTGTGGTTTCACGAGGAAGCGCGCGCCGATGACTGGCTGCTGTATTCGTGTGACAGTCCATGGGCTGGCCATGGCCGCGGCCTCAATCGCGGATCGATCTACACCCGCGACGGTCGGCTGGTGGCGAGCACCGCGCAAGAAGGCCTGATCCGGATGCGTGCGCCTAAGGGGTGAGCCGTTCGGTGTTCGCAATCGCTGGTGGACAAGCGCGGTCAAAGGCCTAGACGCCCGGCATGGAATCGCTGCGCGGTTACGACCTTGACGCAGACGGGGAAAGCTTGCTCGCGTCGATCAGAGTCAGCCCGATTGCGGCGGTCATCAGCGATCCGCGCCTGCCTGATAATCCGATCGTCGCTGTCAACGATGCGTTTTGCCGTCTGACAGGCTATCCGGTCGATGAGATTCTCGGGCGGAACTGCAAATTCCTGGCAGGGCCAGCGACCGAACCATGGCTGACAGAACGGATCAGCGCAGGGGTGCGTGAACGCCGCGCGGTGCTCGTTGAAATCCTGAACTACAAACGTGACAAGACGCCGTTTCGCAATGCCGTCCTCGTCGCTCCTGTGTTCGATGGTGAAGGCGAGCTCGAGTATTTCCTCGGATCGCAGGTCGAATTGCCCGAAGACGCAGTGGGCCCCCTTTCGGCGCGCCATGCTAATGCGGTGGCACTGGTCAAAACGCTGTCACCGCGCCAGCGCCAGATCCTCGAACGCATTGCCGCTGGCCACCGCAGCAAGCAGATCGCGTGGCAATTGTCGCTCAGCGAAAAGACAGTGAAGATGCACCGGTCGCTCCTGCTCCACAAACTCGGCACCACCAACATCGCCGATGCAATCAGGATTGCTGTCGAGGCGGGGCTTTGAGACCCCCTACGGCCTAAAGTCCGTATTGGGGTTTGCGCGATCGAAGCGCATTTGCAGGCTATCGAGCACCCTGCGGTCGTCCCCCCGACCCGCAAACTCCCGCAGGGGTGCTGGCCGGTCTGCCTCCTTCCCTCCAGATCGGCCAGCACGGCTCGCATGGTTTGAATTCAAGCACAGTGCTTGACACATCATGACCGGAGAAACCGATGACTGAACTGACCGCCGGGCAATATTCGCTCGTGTATAATGCTTTTTCGTTCACCTTCGCCACAATGGCGGCGGCCACATTGTTTCTGTGGTTCGGCAGGTCGCAAGTCGGGCCAGCCTATAAAACCGCACTGACGCTGTCCGGCCTGGTTTGCGCCATCGCGGCCTACCACTACTTCCGCATTTTTGAGAGCTGGAACGCAGCGTATGGCCTTGCCGATGGCGTGGTGACCGCAACCAACGTGGCGTTCAACGATGCCTATCGGTACGTCGACTGGCTGTTGACGGTGCCGCTGCTGTTGATCGAACTCGTGCTCGTGATGCGGCTGTCGCAATCGCAGACGATGTCGCTCTCGATCAAGCTCGGCGCGGCGGCCGCGCTGATGGTGATCCTGGGGTATCCAGGCGAAGTGGCGACCGATAACACCACGCGCGCGATCTGGGGCACGCTGTCAACGATCCCGTTTCTCTACGTCGTCTATCAGCTGTTCAAGGGACTGGGCGAATCGATCGAGCGGCAGCCTGAAAACGTCCGTGAATTGGTCAAGAATGCGCGATTGCTGACGTTTGCATCATGGGGATTTTACCCGATCGTCTACATGATCCCCTACACCGATTTCAGCGGCGGCAACGTCGTGACCGGTGTCCAGGTCGGTTACACGATCGCAGACATCATCGCGAAGGCAGGCGTAGGCGTGCTGATCTACCTCATCGCGGTGCGAAAGTCTGAGGCCGAGTACGGCGCCCCAGCCCACGCAGGTTAAGTTTGTGAAGCCCCGGGTCGCACCGCGTTGGGCATCACAGGTCGGGCGGGGCTTTGCGGCCTCGCCCGATTTCTTTTCGGTGCGTCGGATTGTTCTGGGTGTAGCGCTGCTGGGATTGTGCATTGTGAATGCCGCCGGCGTTTCGTTGGGAAGTCCGGCAGCAACCACTGCGGCGTGCGCGGCCCTTCTCGTGTTCGGCCTTCCTCACGGCAGCCTCGATATCGCGACGCTGGCCAAGGCGCGCAGTCGCAGTGCATTCTGGCTGGCGAGCGTTGTCGCGCTTTATCTTGGATGCGCAGCGCTGATGTATCTTATCTGGCAGGCTGCCCCTGTAGCAGCGCTCGGGACTTTCCTCATTTTGGCCTGCCTCCATTTCGCCGAAGACTGGCAAGACGATTTGCCGCCATTTCTCGCCATCGGAACGGCAATTGCGATGCTGACTGCGCCAGCGCTTCTTTTTCGGACAGACCTTGTCAGCCTTTTCATCACACTGACCGGATCGCCCGCATCGGCGAGCCTTGCCGATACCGCACTGATGATCGCCCCTGTTTCGGTCGTTGTTGCTGTGGCTGGTCTGATACTGACCCCGAACTGGGTTCGCGCAACAGAAACACTGGCTGGACTGTCCGGCATGATCCTTGTTCCGCCGCCGATCGGCTTCGCTCTTTATTTCTGCCTGTCGCATTCGCCAAAGCATCTGGCATCGGCCGTCGAATCCGCGAGCAGCGGATTGTTCGGACATAGGCGGATCGAAATGACCGTCGTGACGCTGGCAGCGGTCGCGATTGCGGCAATGATCTTCATCGATGCGACGCCGCCGACGCTGAGTGAAGGTGCGATCTCGGCCAGTTTTGTCACACTCTCGATCCTCACCGTCCCGCACATGCTGGTGCCGATCATCGTGGCGGCGTTTGCGCGGCGGCGGCAATCCTAGCGCTGATCGCTATCAGATTGGAATGGCGGTTTCGAACTTGACGGTGCGATAGACGACATTGGTGGTTGTCCGGGAAATTGCCGCGTTGGTCAGGATGACTGCGTTCACCCAGTCATCGTAAGCGGCCATGTCGGCAAAATGGCCGATCAGGACGAAATCTTCATCGCCTGTAACAGTGTAGCACTGGGTAATGGCATCAGTGGCGGCGATTGCGGCCTTGAAGGCGTCGTAGGTCTGCTGGCTTTCTTTTTCGAACCGTACAGAAATGATAACGGTGATGCCCAGTCGGGCGGCATCAATGACAGCGACGTCGCGAAGGATCATCCCGATGCTCCGCAGCCTTCCCACGCGCCGTCTTACAGCCGGTTCAGACAGCCCGATCTTTTCGCCAAGTGCCGCCATCGACTGTCGATTATCGATCTGCAACGCCACGAGGATTTTGCGGTCGAAATGATCGACCATCGCGCGTGAATCCAAAATCGTCATGCCATGAGCAGTCTATGACCGAAATCCGTCATCGGATAGCGAATTTTGATCGCTAATTTTCGGGAATACCGCTTTAGAAAAGGAAGGATGAAACATCTCTTGCAACTCACTGGCTCAGCAATCGTGATGATTGTCGCTACGAGCGTTTCCGCAGCGCCATCGCTCACGGTGACAGGCGGTCCACCACAATCGGCCACACCTTATTCGCAAACGTCGATTACCTCGTCGCAAATGGTATCGCGCAACGGTATCAAATTGTTCGAGGGCAAACCATATACCGGCGTTGTTCTCGACCGCTTTGCCGATGGATCCAAAAAAGCCCGCTTCAGTTTGCGCGCGGGCAAAACCGATGGCGTCTGGATCGAATGGTATCAGTCCGGACCCATTCGCTTCTACAGCGAATGGCGGAACGGTCTTGGCGATGGACCCTTTGTGTATTTTCATGAAACCGGTGAGGTCAGCGAACGAGTGCGAGCGATTGGGGACATCTGGGACGGTGTGTCCGAAGGCTGGGATCGTGATGGCAAAAAACTATTCGAATCGCTTTACAGCCAAGGCAAGGCGGTGACGAAGCGTCGCTATGATTCCACAGGCGCGGCGCCGTGAGGAAAGGATCGCGGGTAGCGATCATCCTGGCCATGGCAATGGCTGGATGTTCGTCATCGACGGCAGCCCCGGTGGATGACGGTCCGCAGCTGTTTCTTCCCCGGCAGCTTATGCCAAGTGGAAAATTCACGCTGACTCCGGGTTTCAGCCCCGATGGCAAGACGATGGTATTCGCGCAGACGCGATGTCTGCCAATCTGGGAATGTCCGCAACGGCTGATGTGGATGACGCGTGGCGCGGACGGCTGGTCGATGCCTCAACCGGTGCCGCTGCCTGTTGAGGCGCGGGTCGATTACCCAAGCATATCGCCCGATGGCCGCTATCTTCTGTTTTCATGGTCGCCGAATAAGCCAATCGGTAGCGCAGCCGGTGTATCGGAAAACTTCGATCTCTGGCGGTTAAATCTTACCGTGCCGGGGGCCACACCCGAAATCATCCCCGGGCCGGACCTCAACCGGGTTCGTACTGGCAAGGTGCGGACGTTGCGCTTCGTCAACAACGAAACTGCGCCCAATCTTACTCGTAATGGCGATTTGTATTTCTGGAGCGAGCGGCTCGATGCCATCGGCGAACGCGATGTGTTCGTGGCGCGTGCCGACGGGCGTGGTGGCTTCAAGTCACCCGAGCCCTTGCCTGCCCCGATCAATTCGCGCGGACGCGATGATGGCGCCTGGGTGTCGCCCGATGGCAAGACCATGCTGATCACCTACGGTAATCGCGGCGGATGCGGCGGCAATGATCTGTTTGTTTCGCGACTGGGAGCGAGCGGGTGGAGCAATCCCAAGAACCTTGGTTGCCGTATCAATTCTGCCGCTGACGAACTGGCAGGTTCGATCATCCCCAATACTCAGACCATCGTGTTCGCCTCAACGCGCGCCGCACCGGGCCTTGCCGCAGGGACAGTGGCGCTCTGGTCGGTCGCCATTGATCCGGTCCAAAAGTAACCGGCAATTCCCATTTCGGATTTGATCGTCTAGGCGGCTCTCCGCCAATGACCGACACGCCTCCACCGCCACCGCCCGAAGACCCGTTCGATCTGATCGTCGATGCGCCGTTCGATACCGCGCTCAGCGACCGGTATCTGGTGTATGCGCTCTCCACGATCACCGCGCGGTCGCTTCCCGATCTGCGTGACGGCCTTAAGCCGGTGCATCGCCGCCTGCTCTGGGCAATGCGGCTGTTGCGGCTCGATCCGGCGAGTGCTTACAAGAAATCGGCGCGGGTCGTTGGTGATACGATCGGCAAATATCATCCGCATGGCGATCAGTCGGTTTATGACGCGATGGTCCGGCTCGCGCAGGATTTTTCGCTCCGCTATCCGCTGGTCGACGGGCAGGGCAATTTCGGCAACATCGATGGCGATAACCCTGCCGCCTATCGCTACACCGAGGCGCGGCTGACGCCTGCGGCGATCGACCTCATGGCGGGGCTCGACGATGGCGGCACCGATTACAAGCCGACGTATAATGGCGAAGAGGAAGAACCCGAAATCTTCCCCGGGCTGTTCCCCAATCTGCTTGCCAACGGTTCGAGCGGGATTGCGGTCGGGATGGCGACAAGCATTCCGCCGCACAACGTTGCCGAGATCATCGATGCGGCTACGCTGCTGATCGATCAGCCCGAGGCCGAAGATGCGGCGCTGCTGCAATTCGTGCAAGGGCCAGACTTTCCGACTGGCGGCCAGATCGTCGATCCGCCGCATGTGATTGCCGAGGCTTACGCGACCGGCAAGGGCGGGTTCCGCGTGCGTTCGACATGGAGCGTCGAGGATCAGGGTCGCGGCACCTGGGTCGCGGTCGTCACCGAGATTCCCTATGGCGTTCAGAAGGGCAAGCTGATCGAGGCGCTCGCGCAGCTGATCGCCGACAAGAAGCTGCCGATCCTCGAAGACATCCGCGACGAAAGCGACGATCAGTTGCGGATCGTCATCGAACCCAAATCGCGCAACGTTGACGCGGATGTGCTCATGGAAAGCCTGTTCCGGCTGTCTGACTTGGAAACGCGCATTTCGCTCAACATGAACGTGCTGGGGGCTGACCGCACCCCGCGTGTGATGAGTTTGAAGGCGGTGCTTCTCGCGTGGATCGTGCATCAGATCGATGTGCTCGTTCGCCGCGCGCAGCACCGGCTGGGCAAGATCGATGACCGGATTGAGCTGCTCGAAGGCTATCTGATCGCCTATCTCAACCTCGATCGCGTGATCGAGATCATCCGCACCGAAGATGAGCCAAAGCCTGTCATGGTGGCTGAGTTTCTGCTGTCCGACCGGCAGGCCGAAGCGATCCTCAACATGCGGCTGCGCCAGCTGCGGCGGCTTGAGGAAATGGAGATCAAGGGCGAACGCGAGAAATTGAAAGCCGAACGCGAAGGGCTGGCGGCGCTGATCGAAAGCCCCGCACGGCAGCGGACGCGGCTGAAGAAAGATTTGGCAGCGCTGCGGATGCGCTATGGCCCAGAGACGCCGCTCGGCAAACGCCGCACGCTGGTGATCGAGGCGGCACCGGCCAAGGATGTGCCGCTCGAAGCGATGATCGAGCGCGAACCGATCACCGTCATCATGTCGCAACGCGGCTGGATTCGCGCAATGAAGGGGCATGTTGCGTTGGACGCGCCCGATGCGCTGAAGTTCAAGGAAGGCGATGGCGCGCGCTTCATCTTCCACGCGCAAACGACCGACAAGATCATGCTTGCCGCCGATGATGGGCGTTTTTTCACGCTGGGTGCCGACAAGCTGCCGGGCGGGCGTGGCTTTGGCGAGCCGGTGCGGCTGATGATCGATTTGGGCGAAGGCACTGAAATCGTCTCGCTGTTCCCGGCGTGGAGCGGCGCGCGGCTGTTGCTTGCGGCGTCAGACGGCAAGGGGTTTGTCGCGAAGATCGAAGAGATCGTCGCCGAAACGCGGAAAGGCCGCCAGGTGGTCAATCTGCGTGCGGGCGCAAAGCTCTCGATCATCCGAAAGATCGCAGCTGCCGATGATTTCGTCGCGGCGATCGGCGACAACCGCAAACTCGTCGTCTTTCCGCTCGCCGAACTCCCCGAAATGGCACGCGGGCAGGGGGTGACGATCCAGAAATACAAGGACGGCGGCCTGGCCGATGCGATCAGCTTTGTCTTTGCCGAAGGCTTAAGCTGGCCAATGGGCGGCGACACCGGCCGCACCCGAACCGAAACCGACCTTACCCCCTGGCGGGTTGCCCGCGGTGCCGCAGGCCGGATGCCGCCGACAGGGTTTCCCAGGGATAACCGGTTCGGGTAGCTACGCGCGGACGAGTTCGTCGCGGCGAAACAAGGTCTGCATCCATTTGTCGATTTGTGCCTTCAACGGCGCATGGGTGATTGTGTCGTAAGCAATGACGCCCGCAAAAATGCTGAGATCGCTTTCGTCCAGATCATGCGCGATATCCGCCACATCGCTGTGGGACACACGGCCATAAACAACAATATCGACATCGGAACCCGGACGTGCCTTCCCCTGCGCGCGAGACCCATAGATGCCGACGGTTTCGATACGGTCGGCATATGGGGAGAATACCGACAGCAGGGCTTGGCGCTGTGGCTGCGTCAGATCAATGTCCGGCATCGATTTCAGCCTCCAGCTTCATTTTCAAACCAACGAGCAACGGAAAATACTGCGTTGTGATAGCCACAACAATTCGTTCGAATGCGACGCAGTCATATTCATGCGACATTTGATTGCGCGCCTTCATCGCTGCAATCCACGCATCGCCATCGCCGATCAAGCCCGATTCGAAAGCAGCGCGGATGACATTGGCAGGTGTAAGCGATGGCAATTGCACGCCGCTATGGATCAGGAAATCGCGCAGGGTCTTCCACGCCAATTCCCATGTATATTCGAACCGCTGGATCGTGCCTTCACGCTCGAGTTGCGAGGCGTTGCCGTTTTCGAGCAGCGCAACCGCTTCGGCGAGCAAAGCGAGTGCACCGCGGAAATTGTCAAAGCGAAATTTCCAGCGAAGATCGTCCATCGCACGACTATAGCCCTGCCCGTCGTTTTGGGCAATTTTGCGATGCCGCAAATCTCGATCGTCAGGCTGGTGTCATGGTCTTGAGAATTTTCTCGGCCAGCTGCTCTGCAACCACGTCCTTCGCCAGCCGCTCCCAGCTCTCAACCCCATCCGCCGACACGATATGCACCGCATTGGCATCGCCGCCCATGACGTCGCCTGAGACGTCGTTGGCGATGATCCAGTCGCAGCCCTTTCGCGCGAGCTTGGCCTGCGCGTGTTCGATGACGTTTTCGGTTTCGGCGGCGAAACCGACTACGAGGCGCGGGCGGCGCGGGCTGCGGCAGAGCGTGGCGAGGATGTCGGGGTTTTCGACGAGCGTCAGCGTCGGTGGGGCGCCGCTGCCGTCTTTCTTGATCTTCTGTACCGCGCCTTCGACGCGCCAGTCGGCGACGGCGGCGACCATGATTGCGGCAACTGCGGGGAGGGCGGCATCGACCGCAGCGGCCATCTCTCGCGCGGTTTGCACGTCGATCCGGGTGACGCCGGGCGGAGTGGCGAGGGTGACTGGCCCTGCAATCAGCGTGACCTGCGCGCCATTGGCGGCGAGCGCAGCGGCAATGGCAAAGCCCTGTTTTCCCGAAGACCGATTGGCAATGTAGCGCACCGGATCGATCGGTTCATGCGTTGGCCCGGCGGTTACGATGATGTGGGGCTTGGTCAAATTCGGCACCTCATGCCCCGCTCATGTCGAGCGTAGTCGAGACACGTTGGTGCGCTTCCAGTGCCTCTCGACTTCGCTCGTGAGCGGGTCATTGGTCAAGCATCGCCAGCGAAATCGGGCTGGCCCTCAAGCACCTCACTGCCCGGCTTTGTCTCTGGCGCGCGTCCGCTGGCTTTGGCGGGATCGAACGCAACGCCCAGCATCGCACAAATCCGCGTGGCGACATCGGGCGGTTCGGGCAGGCGGCCCGGCCCGAATTCGCCACATGCCATGCTCCCTTCGTCGGGCGGCATGATCGTCATGCCGTCTGCGGCAAGCTGCGCCAGATTGCGGCGGGTGGCAGGGTGGTTCCACATGCGGACGTTCATGGCTGGCACCGCGAGCACCGGCTTGTCGGTCGCGAGCAGAACCGTCGTCGCCAGATCGTCGGCAATCCCCGCTGCGGCCTTGGCAAGGATGTTGGCGGTCGCGGGGCAGATGACGATAAGATCGGCCTGCCGCGACAGCTGGATATGGCCGATCTCGGCTTCTTCCTTCAAATCGAACATCCGGCCATAAACATGATCCTCAGTCATCACGCCGAGTGAGAGAGGTGTTACAAACTGCTCGGCGCTTGTCGTCAGCACCGCGCGCACCGCGATGCCGTGGCGCTTCACTATGCGGACGAGTTCGAGCGATTTGTACGCGGCGATGCCGCCGGAAACGATGAGCAGGATGCGCTTGTCGGTCATGGCATCTGTCTTGCCAAGCCGCGCCAGCAGAGTCGAGTGTGATCGCGGTCACCAAAGCCACATCGGCAATTTCCGATGGTCGGCCGTCGAGAAATCGATAGACTGCTGGGTGCCGAATCAAGGCGGATGATGCGCTGTCATATTTCGGCAATCGTCGGGATCATAAGCGGACGAGGAGCCGCGGTTTCCGGTGGTATAAGGGTCGCAGAAGGCACCGGCGCCAGCCGGGCCCAGCATGATTGCCCGCCTCCGCAACGCCGGGGCGGTTTGTGTCAATCACTTTGTAGGGGACTCTCGATGACTGAACTGATCACCAACTCGCGCCGCAATTTTCTGGGCAAGATGACGGCTGTCACGCTGTCGGCAACTGCGCTTGCGCTGCTTGACGGCAATGACGCCATGGCTGCGGCTGCTGCGAAGAAGCATGGTGGCGGCGGCGCGGGCGATGTCGCTATCCTGAATGTGGCGCTTGGCCTCGAACATGAAGCGATCAATGCCTACACGCTCGGCGCGCAAAGCGGGCTGCTGGCAAAGCCCGTCCTCGATCTCGCCGTGCTGTTCCAGAGCCACCACAAATCGCACCGCGACACGCTGGCTTCCACCATCACCACGCTCGGCGGCAAGCCCGTCGCCGAAAAGAAGCTCGCCGAATATGCCACCGCGCTCAATGCCGGGTCGATCAAGGCGGCTGGCGATATTCTGGAACTCGCCCGGCGGCTCGAGCTGGGCGCGATCAACGCCTATCTCGGCGTGATTCCGTCGCTGGGTGACAAGGAACTCGGCAAGGTCGCCGCGCGCATCGCCGCCGATGAGACGATGCACTGGACGATCCTCAACAATGCGCTGGGCGGCGCGCCCAACGCAACGGCTCTCGGTTTCGGGGCATAACAGGGCACGACGCGGGCGGTCAGGCGATCGCCCGCGTCTTCATTGGCAAGCACGGAGGCGATGATGCGCTTCGCATTGGTTGCATTGGCGCTGTCGTTCGGCGGACCCGCGATGGCGACCGGGCCAACCGGGCAGCAGCTTTACGAAAGCCGCTGCGGCGGGTGCCACTCGGTGCAGGCCAACCGCGTTGGCCCCAAGCACCTAGGCGTTGTCGGACGCAAGGCGGGCAGCATCACCGATTTCGATTACACGCCTGCATTGAAGCGCGCGAAGTTTGTCTGGACCGAAAAACAGATCGATAAATGGTTGCAAGGGCCGTCGAAACTGGTTCCCGGTACCGCAATGGCATTCACCGTTCCGCAGGCCGCTGACCGCGCGGCGATCATCGCTTACCTCAAAATTGCAAAGTAGCGCGTCAAACCCGCATCGGCATCAGTACGTAAAGCGCGGCTGATTTGTCATTTTCGCGGATCAGCGTTGGCGCGCTGGCATCGGCGAGGTGGACTTCGACGCTATCGCCTTGAACCTGATCGAGAATATCGAGCAGATATTTGGCGTTGAAACCGATTTCGAACCCATCCGAACGATAATCGCCCGGCACTTCTTCGGCCGCAGTGCCATTCTCTGGCGACGTGACCGAAAGCGTGATCTTGTCAGTTTCGAGCGCCATTTTGACCGCGCGGGTTTTTTCGCTCGCGATCGTCGCAACGCGATCGACGCCGTCCTTGAAGCTCTTGGGATCGATCTTGAGCAGCTTGTCATTGCCGCTCGGGATGACGCGCGTGTAATCGGGAAAAGTGCCATCGATCAGTTTCGACGTCAGCACTGCGGTGCCGAGCCCGAAGCGGATTTTGGATGCCGATAGCGAAACATCGACCGAGATGTCAGCGCCTTCGAGCAGTTTATAAAGCTCGGCGATGCACTTCCGCGGAACGATAATGTCGGGCATTCCTGCTGCGCCTTCGGGCCGGGCGACGGTGTACCGCGCGAGCCTGTGGCCGTCGGTCGCCGCAGCCTTGAGCACCGGCTGTGCATCATCGCTGACGTGCATGAAAATGCCATTGAGATAATAACGCGTTTCTTCTGTCGAAATCGCAAACCGCGTCTTTTCGATGATGTCGCGCAGCACTTTTGCGGGCAGTTCGAACTTGGTCGGCAGATCGCCCTCTGCAATCACCGGGAAATCATCGCGCGGCAGTGTTTGCAGATTGAACCGTGCGCGCGCGGCAGTCACGAGCATCTTGCCGTCGGCGGCCGAGACTTCGACTTCTGTTCCCTCAGGCAGCTTGCGCGCAATGTCGAACAATGTGTGCGCCGATACAGTCGTAGCGCCCGGTGTTTCGACCTTGGCCGCGACGCTTTCGACGATCTGCAAATCCAAATCGGTCGCCATGAAGCGGATCGATCCATCGGCCTGTGCCTCGATCAGAACATTCGAGAGGATCGGAATGGTGTTGCGCCGTTCGACAACCGATTGGACATGGCCAAGCGCTTTCAACAGTGTCGCGCGTTCGATTATGGCCTTCATGTCCAACCCCCGGGTGTCTGGAACCAATGTCTTTGGTCGCCGCGCTTATACCGGCTCCTTCGAAATGGACAAGCGAGCCGCCCCCGGCAAGTGCTGCACCGCATTTATCCACAGTTGCGCTCTGCAATGGCTGTGCGAATAGGGGACGATGACCACGCCTCAACTCAATGGCCGCATTTTCATCGCTCGCCACGGTGAAACCGTTTTTAACGCCGCAGGCAGGATGCAGGGGCAAAAGATGCTCCACACCCCCCTGACGATGCGCGGCTTTGCGCAGGCCGATGAGATGGGGCGCGCGCTGGCGAAATGGCTTGGCACTAGCCAGTCGCTCCATATCTGGTCGGCTGATACGGGACGCGCGTTGCAGACGCTGGCCGTCTTGTGCGAACATATCGGTGCCGATTGGCATCAGGCGCGCGTCGATGCCCGGCTCGACGAGATCGATGTCGGCGAATGGAGCGGGCGGACATACGCGCAAATCATCGCCGAACAGGGTGAGATCATGGACAATCAAGCGGGTCTATTCACTGTCCGCGCGCCGGGTGGGGAGGATTATGCCGATGTCGCCGCGCGGCTGTCGTCATGGATGGCCGACACAGCGGATGAACGCGGTGACCGGCTGGTGATCATGCACGGGATGTCGAGCCGGGTGCTGCGCGGGCTGCAACGCGGATTGCCAATCGATCCGCGGTTTGGCGCGCCGATTGCCGAAAGCCTGCCGCAGGGAACGCTCGCCATGGTCGGCTATGAAGATGATGAAAAGCTGATCTGCGTCGGCAAGGGGCAGAGCGAGCGCGGATGATGCGCGTTGCCGTTCTCTGTCTGGCAGCAGTTGCGACGACCGCCAGTGCACGCGATTCGCTTGGCGTGTTCAACAACTGGGGCGCCTTCCGCGATGCAAAGCCGCAACGCTGTTTTGCGATAGCCGAGCCGTTGCGCAGTCCGTCGGGCCAGTGGCGACCGTTTGCCAGCATCGCCCACTGGCCTGGCGCGCGGGTGCGGTCGCAGCTCCACATCCGCCTGAGCCGGGAAAAGCGCGGCGATGCCTCTGTGACACTGGCGATCGACGATCGGCGGTTTAGCCTGTCGGGATCGGGCGGCGACGTGTGGGCGGCTGACGCGCGGACCGATGCTGCAATCGTTGCAGCGATCCGTTCGGGCCGGACGATGAGCGTTGCGACCGTTTCGGCAAAAGGCAATGCGTTCGCCGATAGCTATGCTCTGCGGGGGGCGGCGACTGCAATCGATGCGGCGGCATTGGGGTGCGTGCCGAGGCGTTGAACCCATTGTCAGGACAAACCCCTCCGTCAGGACTTCGTCCTGCCACCTCCCCTTTGAAAAGGGGTGGATTTGAGGGGTGCGCAATCCTCCCCTTCTTGAAGGGGAGGTGACCCGCTTCAGCGGGTCGGAGGGGTCACACTCCCGCTGCATCCGCCCGTGCGATGCACTCCATGATGATCCGCTTGGCATCGTCCACATCGCCCCAGCCGTTCAGCTTCGCCCATTTACCGGGTTCCAAGTCTTTATAATGCGCAAAGAAATGCTCGATCTGCTGCGTAACGATCGGCGGCAAATCACCGTGCCCCGCAATCTCGCTATAGTAGGGAAAGGTCGTATCGACCGGCACGGTGATCAGCTTTTCATCGCCGCCCTTGTCATCCTCCATCATCAGCACGCCAACGGGTCGCACACGGATAACAGCACCGGGCAGGATCGGTGAGCGCGCAATGACAAGGGCGTCCAAGGGATCGCCATCATCGCCCAATGTGTGCGGGATAAAGCCGTAATTGGCGGGATAGCGCATCGAGGTGTGGAGGATGCGATCGACGAACAGCGCGCCCGATGCTTTGTCGAATTCATATTTCACCGGCTCGCCGCCGATGGGGACTTCGATCAGGACGTTCAAATTATGCGGCGGATCGATGCCAGCGGGGATCAGGTCGATTCTCATGCAGCTTCAGCCTTCCAGTCTGGCATGCCAATATCGGTGTCGCTCGCCCA
>JANOQL010000386.1:0-4233 GCA_031414835.1 Sphingomonadales bacterium
CGATCGGGGGCGGCGGATGGCCGGAACCGCTCGGCGGCAACCAAACTGCCCTTTTGCGTCACATGATTGCCAAGCCGGTGGCGGAGCGCAGCGTGGAGCAAATGCGTCGCCGAATGGTTCGCGCGGATCGCATCGCGACGTGTGGCATCGACTGACAGTTTGACGGTATCGCCGATCGCTACCGAACCTGTTTCGATCTTGGCAAGATGCGTGTGAAGCCGGCCTAGCGGCTTTGACGTATCTGAAACCTGGGCCATCAATCCGGCATCACCCGTGATTGTGCCCGCATCGCCAGACTGGCCGCCGCTTTCGCCGTAGAATGGCGTCTGATTTGTGAGGATCGTGACGGTCTCTCCAGCTGTCGCCGTTTGAACCCGCTTCCCGTCGCGAACGAGCGCCACGACCTGCCCTTCGCCCTCGGTTGAAAGATAGCCAGTGAATTCGGTGCTGCCATGCTCGTCGGCAATATCGTACCAGATTTCTCCCGAGGCAGTGTCGCCAGAGCCCTTCCACGCCGCACGCGCTGCCGCCTTTTGGGCGGCCATCGCAGCATCGAACCCGTCGCGATCGACTGACAGCCCCTGACCGCGGAGCGCATCTTCGGTCAGGTCATAGGGGAAACCGAATGTATCGTAAAGCTTGAACGCGGTTTCGCCAGGAAGCGTTGCGCCGTCCACCATTCCAGTCGTCGCCTCATCGAGCAGCCGCAATCCATTGGCCAGAGTCTGCCGAAAACGCGTCTCTTCTTGCCGCAGCGTCGCCTCGATTAACGGCTGCGCGCGGACGAGTTCTGGAAAAGCTGCCCCCATTTCCGCCACCAGCGCAGGGACGAGGCGGTGCATCAGCGGATCGCTTGTGCCGAGCAAATGCGCGTGCCGCATCGCGCGGCGCATGATCCGCCGCAACACATAGCCACGCCCCTCATTCGCAGGCAGGACGCCATCGGCAACAAGAAAGCCTGACGTCCGCAGATGATCGGCGATCACCCGGTGGCTCGCCTGCATATCGCCTGTCGTTTTGGTCTTGCTGAACTCCCCCGACGCCGCGATCAGCGCCTTGAACGTGTCGGTATCGTAATTGTCATGGACGCCCTGCATCACTGCCGCGATACGTTCCAATCCCATGCCGGTATCGATGCTCGGCCGCGGAAGCGAGGTGCGCACGCCGTCTGCGCCCTGATCGAACTGCATGAACACAAGGTTCCAGATTTCGACAAACCGATCGCCATCCTCATCGGGCGATCCGGGAGGGCCACCGGCAATATGATCGCCATGATCGTAGAATATCTCGCTGCACGGCCCACACGGCCCAGTATCGCCCATCGACCAGAAATTATCCGCAGTCGCGATCCGGATGATCCGGTGTTCGGGAAGTCCGGCAATTTTCCGCCACAGATCGAACGCTTCATCGTCAGTGTGATACACTGTCGCGGTCAGGCGGCCGGGGTTCAGCCCCCACTCCTTCGTCAGCAGCGTCCACGCGTGGTGGATCGCCTGATCCTTGAAATAATCGCCAAACGAAAAATTGCCGAGCATTTCGAAAAACGTATGGTGCCGGGCGGTGTATCCGACATTGTCGAGATCGTTATGCTTGCCGCCCGCCCGCACGCATTTCTGGCTTGAAACCGCGGTCGAATATGGCTTGCTTTCAAGCCCTGTAAACACATTCTTGAACGGGACCATCCCGGCATTGACGAACATCAACGTCGGATCGTTGTGCGGCACAAGCGGCGCCGATGCCACGCGCGCATGGCCAGCGGCTTCGAAATAATCGAGGAAGGATCGGCGGATATCGTTGGTCGAGGTCATGGCCTGCGCTTAAGCGAGCCTGCCGCAACGGGCAAGCCGATCAGAACCCGAAATAGGCCCCGCCCTTTTCGCGCGCGCGCTGCCAAGCTGGGCGGCCGTGCGCCCATTCGACAAACGCGGTCAGCTTGGGCTTGTCTCCGGTCGCCCCCTGCATCACCGCGACTTCGGCGGGGAAGCTCATCATGATGTCAGCCGCAGTAAAAGCGTCTCCGACAAAGAAGCCTGCATCGCTCAGTTCGGCCTCCATATACGCGTTCTGCGCGTCGAATTGCTGATCGATCCGCGGGCGCAAGGGCGCTGCGGCATCGCCGAGACGGCCCATGTAAAGGTTCATCAGGATCGGCGTCATCGCCGTGCCTTCGGCAAAGTGCATCCATTCGAGATAGCGCACATGCGCATCGGTGCCGCATGCCGGAACCAGATGACCGCCACCGTGGCGCTCGCAAATATATTCGCAAATCGTGCCCGATTCCTGGATAATCCGGCCATCATCTTCGAGCAGCGGCGATTTTCCGAGCGGATGGGCGGCGAGCAGTTCGGGCGGTGCCAGATTGGTAACGGCATCGCGTGCGTAATGCTTGATCGTGTACGGCGAGCCGATTTCTTCCAGAAGCCACAAAATCCGTTGCGAACGTGAATTGTTAAGGTGGTGGACGATCAAAGACATGGTGGGTTCCTAAACAGCGAGGGAAGCAGTGACGATCCATGCCGCTGCGGGAAAACGGACTTGACCATTCTGGCATCGCGTCTCCGCAAGATCGCGCAACTGCGCGAGCACCGGCGCCTTGGCGTCGGCATCAAGATCGCGGATCACACGCGCTGCCGGGCCTATCGCCTGAAAAAACTCGACCGCATCGCCAACGGGATCGGCGCCGCCACCTGCAACATAGGTGAAATCGACAGGCTCTGCACGGACGTGCGACCAGCCTGCTGCTGAAAGCACGCGATGAACATAGTCAGGGTCGGCGAACCCGAACGGCCCCGGCGCATTCGGTTCAGGCGGCGGCGCTTTCGGCAATAGCGCTGCGAGGTCGCCAGCCCACGGATTTTCACTGCGATCGCGAAAGCACGAAAAGACCAAGCGCGCGCCCGGCGAGGCGCTTTCGGCGAGATTGGCGAACGCCGCGACCGGCTGATCGAAAAACATCACGCCATGACGCGACACAAACAGATCGGGCAAAAACATCGGATCCTGCCAAATTGCTGCATTGCTGCATGAAAAGTCGATCCGTTCGCCATCGATCGCGCGAGACTTGGCGACGGCAACAAGCTCAGGCGAAATGTCGACGCCAAGAACACGTGCGCCAGGCTTTGCATCCGCCAGTCTTAAGGACAATTCCCCTGCGCCACACCCAATGTCGAGAATCGAATGCGCAGCTCCTTTGGCAAGAATTCGCGCCACAAGAATTTCGGTCAATTCGCTGAAACTGCGGTCGGTGCGCTGCCATTCGCGCGCCCAGCTTTGCCCGGTTTTATCAACCCATTCCGCGACTGTCGTCATAGGTCGCACGCTAGCTGCGGCTAGGGCCAAAGCAAGCGCAAACTCTTCGTCGAAAGGCAATTGCAGACCCCGGAAGCAAACGCCGGACGCCGTGCCGTTGAAGTGTCAGCGGCTTGCGTTGCGGTCGATAATGGCGGCAAGTTCGCGCACGAGTTTCGCAGCAAGCGTCGCTGTCACATCGTTGCGGTCGAACTGCGGGTTGAACTCGACAATATCGGCGCCCACGATCTGCGCGTCTTGCATGTTGAGAATAGCCAACACCTCGCGAACCGTGAGCCCGCCCGGCTCAGGATGCGAAACACCGGGCGCTTCGGATGGATCGATGCCATCCAGATCGATGCTGATGTAAAGCGGCCCGCCGAGAACTGGAACCTTTGCAGCCGCAAACCCCGCCATCGGAATAATGTCGACGCCAAAGCGATCCGCCTGTTCGCGGCAGTGCCGGGTCAGCGTCCTGATGCCAACCTGAACAAGACGTCTGGCAAGTCCCGCCTCCATGATTCTGGCAAAAGGTGAGGCGTGGCTTTTCGGATTGCCTTCGAAATCATCATAAATGTCGGGGTGCGCATCGAAATGCAGCATCGATAATGGTCCGTGCACTGCCGCCAGCCCCGCGACAATCGGCCACGTCACCGAATGGTCCCCGCCGAGCAGAATGGGGACATGGCCTTGTGCTGCAAGCGCGTTGCACCGATCGACGATCAGATCGTGATCAAGTTCATTTTCGGCAAGTTGTGCGTCTCCCATATCGTCGATTGACACATCGATCCCGATTTCGGGGCCAAGTTCGGTAGACTGATTACCGCGCCCGCTTGCTATGGCAGCCCTGATCGACGCCGGCGCCGCAGCTGTGCCGCGTGCAAAGCTGCTGTTGATGTCGGTTGGAAGTCCGAAGAGCTTTATCGATACCATAGTGTCGATGTG
>JANOQL010000387.1:0-15848 GCA_031414835.1 Sphingomonadales bacterium
CCAACGATCGATCCGTGCGGCGTGTGCGAACCGTGCGTGGCGATCGCCGAAGGACGGCATATCGATGTCGTCGAGATGGATGCCGCATCGAATACCGGCGTCGATGATGTCCGTGAAATCATCGAAGCGGTCCGCTATTCGGCAGTCTCGGCGCGCTACAAAGTGTACATCGTCGATGAAGTTCACATGCTGTCGAAAAATGCTTTCAATGCGTTGCTCAAGACGCTCGAAGAACCGCCGCCGCACGTCAAATTCCTGTTTGCGACAACCGAAATCCAGAAGGTACCGGTCACTGTCCTGTCGCGGTGCCAGCGGTTCGATTTGCGGCGGATCGCTGCTGATACGCTCGCAGCCCATTTCAATCACGTGCTGGCGCTTGAGAACGTGAAGGCCGAACCCGAAGCCACCGCAATGATTGCGCGTGCCGCCGAAGGATCGGTGCGCGATGGACTTTCAATCCTCGATCAGGCGATTTCCCATGCCGATATGGATGGCGGCGGGCTGGTCACCGCAGCGCAGGTGCGCGAGATGCTCGGCCTTTCGGATCGGGGAGCGGTGCGGCGGCTGTTCGGGCTGATCCTTTCCGCTGACAGCAGGGCGGCGTTGGCAGCGCTCACCGAACAATATGATCTTGGCGTCGAGCCAGTGGCAATCCTGCGCGCGCTGCTTGAAACTTGCCACGGCGTAACGATGGTCAAGGCCGGCGCGCCGCGTGCCGCTGCGCAGGGCGAAGATGAACGGACGATGCTCGAAGACTGGGCGGCGGCGCTTTCGTTCGTGCTGCTCCACCGGCTGTGGCAGATGCTTTTGAAGGGTCATGACGAAGTGGCACGTGCTGCCGATCCGGCTGAGGCGGCCGATATGGCGGTGCTGCGGCTGATCCACGCCAGCAGCCTGCCCGACCCTGGCGAACTGGCCAAGCGGCTTGAAGGACAAGCTGGCGAAGGCATAATTCAGCCGACGTCTGGTGCTGCATCGCCGCCATTTGCTCCAGTGACAACGGCCCCTGCCGATTTTGCGACGCTGATTGCATCGCTCGAAACGGGCGGAAAACGGCAGATTGCGCTCTTGCTTCACGACCAAACCGGGCTGGTGCGATACGCCCCCCCCCATCTCGCCTTGCGCCCGCATCGCCCGCTCGGCCCAGACTTCGTTCGGGAACTCGTGGCCGCAATCAAGGATGTGACCGGGCAGAACTGGCAGGTCAGCTTGTCAGAAGAGCCCGCCGCCCCGTCGTTCCGCGAACAGGAAGAAGCCGACGAACAGGCCGCGCGCGATGCCGTACTGGCGCACCTGTCTGTCCGCACAGTGCTCGAAGCGTTTCCCGATGCCGAACTGATCGGCGTGACCCCCCTCAACGAACGGAGTTCTGTTGCATGAAATCGCTCGATGACATCCTCAACATGGCGAAAAACGTCCAGGAGGAAATGACCAAGGCGCAGGCCAATCTCGACAATATCGAGGTCGAAGGCGCATCAGGCGGCGGGCTGGTCAAGGTCCGCGCGACTGCCAAGGGCCGGATCATCGGCGTCATGATCGATGACAGCCTGATGCAGCCATCCGAAAAGCAGATGCTCGAAGATCTGATCGCCGCTGCGTTGAACGATTGCCGCGCGAAGGCCGACGACGTTTCCAACGCCGAAATGAGTAAAATGACCAGTGGCCTGCCGCTGCCCCCCGGGTTCAAGCTGCCGTTTTAGGCAGGATGGACTGATGGGCACCGAACGCATCGAATTCTTCTACGATCTGTCGAGCCCGTGGACCTATCTGGCGTTCACCAACCTGTTCGGCGTGATCGAGCGGACCGGATTCTGTGCGCAGTTGCGCCCGGTGCTTGTTGGCGGCATTTTCAATGCGGTGAACCCCGCCGTCTACGCCGCGCGCGAAATGGCCGACAACCGCAAGTTGCAACACAGCTGGAAAATATTGAAAGACTGGGCCGCGCTGGCAGGCGTCGAAATGAACTTCCCGAGCGCATGGCATCCGGCCAAAAGCGTCAACGCGATGCGCTTTGCGGGCGCTCTAGCCGATGACATGCCCGCGCTCACCGATTTCACCCGCGCGGCGTTTCAAAGCTATTTCGGGCGGGAGGAGAATCTCGACGATCCCGACGTGCTGGTAGCGGTCGCGAACAGCATCGGCCTTGACGGCGTTGCATTGCGCGCTGCGTCGCAAACCGATGCAGTCAAGGCGCTGCTCCGCACCAACACCGAAGAGGTAATCGCGCGCGGCGGCTATGGATCGCCGACGATTTTCGTCGACAAGACCGACATGTATTTCGGCAACGACCAGCTCCCTCTGGTCGAGGCCGCACTTATGAGGAGTTCAGCATGAAAGACCGTGTTTCGATTACGTTGCTCGAGGATGGCATCGCCGATGTCCGGCTGATCCGCACTGACAAGATGAATGCGCTCGATCCGGCGATGTGGGATGGGCTGGTCGAGGCCATCGACACACTGAAGGCAACGCCAGGCTTGCGCGTCGTCGTGCTGTCAGGCGAAGGCCGCGCGTTTTGTGCAGGACTCGATCTGGCCTCAATGCAGGGCGAACGCGATCCAGGAACCAGCAGCACCGGCGCGAGCCTTGCAGGCCGGACCAAGGGCATCGCCAACAATGCGCAATATGTCGCATGGGGCTGGCGCGAACTGCCGGTGCCAGTGATCATGGCGATCCACGGCGTGGCGTTTGGCGCGGGCAGCCAGATCATGGCCGCCGCCGATATTCGCATCGTCCATCCTGACACCCGCATCGCGATCATGGAAATGAAATGGGGACTGGTCCCCGATGTCGCCGGGATGGCGCTGTGGCGCACACAAGTCGCCGACGATGTGCTGCGCGAGATGATCTACACCAACCGTGAGTTCACCGGCACCGAGGCCAAGGCGATTGGCTTTGCAACTCATGTCTCGAACGATCCGCTCGCCGATGCACTGGCCTTGGCGCGCGTCATCGCTGACAAAAACCCTCACGCGGTGCGAGCGGCCAAGCGGCTGTGCAATATGACAGGGGCTGCGTCCGACGCCGAACTCCTTCAGGCGGAAAGCGACGAACAGGTCAACATCATCCGCAAGCCCAACCAGATGGAAGCGGTGATGGCATCAATGGCCAAGCGCAAACCGGCGTTCGTGGATTGAAGGTTTGAGCGTTCGCGCAAGTCCTAGCCCGTGGACGCGAAGTGAGGGGTTCACGCCAAGCCGCAAAGCCGCCAAGGGTGATTAGCGCGAAGCGTAAGGAAACGTCGCTCGACCGATGTCCAATGCCCGAAGCGTTACTTCATAGCCTGCGGCGCGCGCCCTTGGCGGCTTTGCGTGAACCCCTTGTTCTCTACGGTTACCAGAAGCCCTCAGGCAACGGCGCTTCTGCGGCCACCGGATCTTTAGGCGGACGCGCCAGCGAGAATGACACGGCATGGAGCCGCATCGGTTCGCCACCATAGCCATACACAGGATCGCCAGCGATCGGGATGCCGAGCCCGGTCGCGGCGTGAACGCGAAGCTGGTGGGTGCGCCCGGTTTCAGGCGTGAATTCAACTAAGGCGCGGCCATTGCGCGTTTCGACCACGCGCCAATGACTGACGGCTGATTTGCCCTTAGGGTCTTCGATCATCCACCAGCCATCGCGTGCGGTGCTGGTTTTGGAGAGCGGCATATTGATCGTTCCGCTTGTCTCTTTGGGGATACCGGCAAGCACCGCCAGATAGCGTTTCTCGACATCTCCGGCCTCGAACGCCAGACTGAAGCGTTTGTGCGCGCGCTCGGTCCGCGCGAGCAGCAGGCAACCCGACGTGTCGCGATCGAGCCTGTGCACCGGCGTTGGCCAGCGGTGAAACCCGAAGGCAAGCTGTTCGCGGTGGCTTGCCACGCATAAAGAGCCATCGCGTGGCGGATCGACAGGGAGGCCTGCAGGCTTGTCGATCACCAAGGCTTCGGCATCGATGAACAATACGCGGTCGGTTAAAAGCATGGCGCGCCATGCGCGCGGGCTGCGATGATTGCCAGACTTATTGCGACCAGCTGCGCAAGGGGTCTTGCAATTCGGAGCGAATCGATACATTTTGAAACTGCGGGCCGGGCCCCTCTGGCGATTTGCTTTCGAGCAATCGTGATGTCGGACCGCATCGGGTAAACCGGTGCATGGGTCTGGCGTCTTCTCCTTCCCCCTCACGCCCCTGTGCATCGGTCACCCGATTGGACGTCAATGTTCAATGGAGTGGCTTTCATGACAAATGGTATCTTTCGCCTTCTGACCCAGCATCAGCGGATCGACAAACAGTTGCAGCTGGAACAAGCGCAGCGCCTGCCCGACGTGACACGCATGATTCAGCTCAAGAAGTTGAAGCTGGCGGTCAAAGATCGCCTGCATCAGCTTTCGCTCGGCAAACGCGCGCAGCGTTTCGCCTGAGCGATCGGCTGGCAGCGGCATCCCCTTCCCCCTCCGACCGCTGCCAGCCACGTTTCGCAACGACGACTAAAATGTACAACAGGGACGTTATTCGATGGAATTCTTGACTGCCGACTGGCTCGGCACGCCGATATGGTTTTGGCTGGCCTTTCTCGGCCTCGTCGTCGCGCTGACCGCGTTCGATCTCGGCATCCTCCACAAAGAGGATCGTGAGATGGGAATCGGCGAATCGCTCAAGCTTTCTGCCTTCTATATCTCGATTGCACTGGCGTTCGGCATCTGGGTGTATTTCCAGAAAACCGCGGCATTCGGGCCCGAAGTCGGCGCTGACCTGACGATGAAATACTACACCGGGTTCTTCATCGAGAAGGCGCTTTCGATCGACAACATCTTCGTGATCGGGCTGATCTTCACGACCTTTGCGATCCCGCCCAAATATCAATACCGCGCGCTGTTATGGGGCATCATCGGCGTCATCGTGCTGCGCGGGATCATGATCGCGCTTGGTGCGGCACTGGTCGAGCAATTCTACTGGGTGCTGTATATCTTCGCGGTGTTCCTGATTGCGACAGGCGTGAAGATGCTGTTTGCCAGCGAAAAGCCGATGGACCTCGCCAATAATCCTGCGGTGAAGTTTATCAGCCGGATGATGCGCGTGACTCCCGAGCTGCATGACCAGAAATTCTTCGTGCGGGTGCCCGATAGCAAGACGGGGAAGCTAGTGCTGGCGGCGACGCCGCTGTTCCTCGCGCTCGTGGTGATCAACGTCGTCGATCTGGTGTTCGCGGTCGATAGCGTTCCCGCGATCTTCGCGATCACGACCGATACGTTCATCGTCTATACGTCGAACATCATGGCGGTGCTCGGATTGCGGGCGCTGTACTTCGCGCTCGCGGCGATGGTGCACCGGTTCCATTATCTCAAATATGCGCTCGCGCTCGTGCTCGTGTTCATCGGCTCTAAAATCTTCGTCTCCGACTTCCTGATGGATGGCGACAAGTTTCCGCCGGTGCTGAGCCTTGCCGTGACGTTTGCACTGATCCTTGGCGGCATATTCTGGTCGCTGTGGAAAACCCGGGGTGCGGCTTCGCACGCCTCTGCCTAGTTCCAAATTCAACCAACAGGGAAACATCACATGTCCGAAACTGCGATTACTACCGACAGACGCACACTCCTTGGCCTTGCAACGCTTGCAGCAGGAGCAGCGACGATTGCGCCAGTCATGAGCGCCGGTGCCGCCGAACCAGCGATGCCCGCGAAGCCCGGCCTCACGCCCGATCAGGCGCTGGCCCGCCTTATCGACGGCAACCGGCGCTTCGTGGCCGATCAGGCACCGACATCTGACATATCGACAAAACGCCGCCTCGAACTCGCCAAAAGCCAGTCGCCGTTTGCGATCCTCGTCGGCTGCGCCGATTCGCGCGTCGGCCCCGAACATCTGTTCGGCGGCGGGCTTGGCGAACTGTTCATCGTTCGGACGGCAGGCAATTATGTCGACGATGCGGGCTTCGGATCGATCGCTTATGCCGTGGCCGTCCTCAAGGCACCGCTGATCGTTGTTCTGGGGCACGAACGCTGCGGCGCTGTCGATGCCGCCACCAAGCTCGTCACCGACAATTCGCAATTGCCGCCGTCGCTGACACGGATGGTCGAGCCGATCATTCCTGCGGTGATCGATGCCCGCGCATCATTGAAGCCTGAGGGCGATCTTGTCGATCATGCCATTCACATGAATGTGCGGCATGTGGCGCGAGGGCTGCGCCAGACCGCAGACCCGCTGCTCGCACAGCCGCTCGCGGCAAACAGCCTGAAAGTTGTGGGAGCCTATTATGACCTCGACACCGGAAAGGTCGATTTCTTCGATCGGTAGGGCCTTGTGAACACCGCGCCGTTTGTCGGGAACCCTAGCAGGCGGCGCGGCTTTACCCTTGGTGCTCTCCAGTTTTCGTAAAATGAAGGAATTGCCATGCGTTCGACAGAACAGGTTGCCGGAATGCTCTGCCCTGTGTGCAAGGTCTCGCTGACGATGGCAGACCGTCAGGGGATCGAGATCGATTATTGCCCGCAGTGTCGTGGCGTCTGGCTTGACCGCGGCGAACTCGACAAGATCATCGAGCGCGATGCGGCGGCTTCAGCGCCTCAGGCTCCGGCTCCCCAAGTCGCGCCGCAGCCCGCGCCTCCGCCACAATATCAGCAGCCCGCTTATGCGCCGCAGCCGGGCTATCCCCCGCAGCAGCATTATGATCCGCGCTACAGCAAATATGGCCACAAGCGGAAAAAGCACTGGCTTGAGGATATTTTCGATTAGGAACGGACAATCCTCGCCTTGAGGCGAGGTGGCAGGCGCAGCCTGACGGAGTGGTGCGGACAGACGCGCGCAGCAGCGCGCCGGCTGCTACTGCAGCCTTTTTATGCACCACTCCACCGCTTCGCGGTTCCCCTCGCCTCGAGGCGAGGATTGGAGGCAAACGACTTTCAATCCAGATTGGGCCGCAGCCAGCGTGTCGCGGTCTCAAGATCGACGCCACGGCGGACGCGATAATCCTCGAGCTGATCCTGCCCGACGCGCGCGACGCCGAAATACTCGGTGTCCTGATGGCCGAAATAGAAGCCCGAGACCGCAGAGGTCGGCCACATCGCGTAGCTTTCGGTTAGCGAGATGCCGGTGTTGGCGCTCGCATCGAGCAGATCGAACAGGATCGGCTTCAGGCTGTGATCGGGGCAAGCCGGATAGCCGGGCGCGGGGCGGATGCCACGATACTGCTCCTTGATCAGCGCTTCATTGGTGAGCTGTTCGCCGGGGGCATAGCCCCACAGTGTTGTGCGGACGTGCTGGTGCAGCCGTTCGGCAAATGCCTCGGCAAAGCGGTCGGCAAGCGCTTTGAGCAGGATGTCGTTATAATCGTCATGCGCCGCCTTGAACCGCGCGATGTGATCGTCGATCCCGTGGATGCCCACGGCACAGCCGCCGATCCAATCACCATCGGGATCGATGAAATCGGCGAGGCACATATTGGCCCTGTCACGCGATTTGCGGATTTGCTGGCGGAGGAATGACAGCCGGACATGCTCTTCGGTCTCGGCCAGATGCACCGTCACATCATCGCCATCGCGCGCACAGGGCCACAACCCCGCGACACCGCGCGGGGTGAGCCAGTTTTCGGCGACGATGGTATCGAGCATCGCATTGGCATCGGCAAACAGGTTACGCGCACTTTCACCGACAATCTCATCTTCGAGGATCGCGGGGTAATTGCCGTGGAGTTCCCACGCGCGAAAGAACGGCGTCCAGTCGAACAACGCGCGCAGATCGGCCAAGTCCCAGCTGTCGAACACATGCACCCCGGGCTGCAACGGCACAGGCGCTTTGTGCGCCATATCGGCCTTGAATCCATTGGCGCGCGCGTCTTCAAGGTTCAGGAGGATCGAGGCTTCCTTGCCCGCGCGGACATCGCGGACGTGCGCGTAATCATCGGCATATGTCTTCACATAGGCGTCGCGCCCGGTGTCGCTGACAAGGCTCGTGGCCACACCCACCGCGCGACTGGCATCGAGGACGTAAATCACCGGGCCTTCATAGGCAGGGTCGATCCGCAATGCGGTGTGGACCTTCGATGTCGTCGCGCCGCCGATCAGCAGCGGCATCGTGAACCCTGCGCGCTGCATTTCTTCGGCGACCGTTACCATTTCATCGAGGCTTGGCGTGATCAGCCCTGAAAGCCCGATCATATCGGCGTCGTTTTCGTTCGCTGCTTCGAGGATTTTGGGCCACGGCACCATCACGCCGAGATCGATGACCTCATAGCCGTTGCATTGCAGCACGACGCCGACGATGTTCTTGCCGATGTCATGCACATCGCCCTTTACCGTCGCCATGATAATCCGGCCTTTGGCGCGCGCGCCCGGTTCCTTCGATGCCTCGATAAACGGGATCAGGTGCGCGACCGCTTTCTTCATCACGCGTGCCGATTTCACGACCTGCGGCAGGAACATCTTGCCCGATCCGAACAGATCGCCGACGACGTTCATCCCGTCCATCAGCGGGCCTTCGATCACCTCGATCGGACGCGCGAACGCCTGGCGGCATTCCTCGGTATCATCGACGACATAGGCATCGATGCCCTTAACGAGCGCATGTTCGAGCCGCTTGGTAACAGGCCAGCCGCGCCATTCTTCGGCAGCCTTAATCTGTTCGGGCGATGTGCCCTTGAAGCTTTCGGCGAGCACAATCAGCCGTTCGGTCGCGCCATCATCCTTGTTGAGGATGACATCCTCGCACGCATCGCGCAGCGCCGGATCAATGGTATCGTAGACGTCCAATTGCCCCGCATTGACGATTGCCATGTCGAGACCCGCCGGGATTGCGTAGTAAAGGAACACGCTGTGCATCGCGCGGCGGACGGTTTCGTTGCCGCGAAAGCTGAACGACAGATTCGATAGCCCGCCCGAAAAATGGACATGCGGGCAGCGCACCTTGATCTCGGTCAGTGCCTCGATGAAATCGACCGCGTAATTATTATGCTCTTCGATTCCCGTCGCGACTGCGAACACGTTGGGATCGAAGATGATGTCTTCGGGCGGGAAACCGATGCCGGTGAGCAGTTTGTACGCGCGCTCGCAAATCTCGACCTTGCGCGCCTTGGTATCAGCCTGCCCAACCTCGTCGAACGCCATCACGACGACCGCCGCGCCATAATTCATGCACTTGCGCGCTTGATCGAGGAATTGTTCTTCGCCCTCTTTCATGCTGATCGAATTGACGATCGGCTTTCCGCTGACGCATTTCAGCCCCGCCTCGATCACCGACCATTTCGAGCTGTCGATCATGAACGGCACACGCGCGATATCAGGTTCGGCGGCGATCAGTTTGACGAAGGTCTCCATCGCGACAAGGCTGTCGAGCAAGCCTTCGTCCATGTTGATGTCAATCACCTGCGCGCCGTTTTCGACCTGCTGCCGCGCGACTTCGACGGCAGCGGCATAATCGCCTGCCATGATGAGCTTCTTGAACGCGGCAGAACCAGTAACGTTGGTGCGCTCGCCGATATTGACAAAGGTAGGGACAGTTTGGGTCATTCGTGGTTACGCCGCCAATGTCATCGGTTCGAGGCCCGCAAGCCGCGTCTGCACCGGCACCTGCGGCAGAGCGCGCGGGGTGAGGCCTGCGATCGCCTTCGCCATTGCCGCGATATGCGCAGGCGTCGATCCACAGCAGCCGCCGAGCACGTTGACCTGGCCTGCATCTGCCCATTCCTTGACGAGAGCCGCAGTCTGTTCGGGCAATTCGTCATATTCGCCGAGGTCATTAGGCAACCCTGCATTGGGATAGACCATGATCAGCGTATCGGCGAGGCCGCTCAGCACCTTGACGTGCGGGCGCAGCTGTTCGGCACCGAATGAGCAATTGAGCCCGATTGTCAGCGGCTTGGCGTGACGGACAGCGTGCCAGAACGCCTCAACGGTATGGCCTGACAAATTGCGTCCGGACAGATCGGTGAGAGTCATCGACAGCATGATCGGAATGTCTTTCCCCGATGCCGCCTCGGCCTGCTTTACCGCCATGATCCCGGCCTTGGCATTCAAGGTATCGAACACTGTCTCGATCAGGATGAAATCGACGCCGCCGTCCACAAGCGCCTCGACCTGTTCGCGATACAGCCCGACCAGCGTATCGAAATCGATCTCGCGGTAACCGGGGTCGTTGACGTCAGGCGAAAGCGAGAGCGTCTTGTTGGTCGGGCCAATCGCTCCTGCCACAAAGCGCCGCTTCCCATCCTTTGCCACATATTCATCGGCGATCCTGCGTGCGATCTCGCCCGATCTGCGGTTCAAATCGCCGACCAGATGTTCGGCCCCGTAATCGGCCTGCGCGATCTGCGTCGAGCTGAAGGTGTTGGTCGAGATCATGTCCGACCCGGCATCGAAATAGGCGCGCGTGATCGCCTCGACGACATCGGGGCGAGTCAGCGCCAATATGTCGTTATTGCCCTTCTGATCATGCGTCAGCCCCAGATCGCCCGCATAATCGGCCTCACCCAGCTTGAAGTTCTGGATCTGCGTGCCCCACGCGCCATCGGTCAGCAGGATGCGGTCGGCAGCGGCATCGAGAAAGGCTTGGCGTGCGCTCATGATTTCGGCCTCAATCCCATCAAGTGGCAAATTGCGTAGCTCAGCTCCGCGCGGTTCAATGTGTAAAAGTGGAACTGCCGGACGCCGCCAGCATAGAGCTTGCGACACAGCTCGGCCGCAACTGTTGCCGCAACCAGTTGCCGCGCCTGCGGGTGATCGTCCAAGCCGTCGAACAGTCGCGCCATCCATGGCGGAACGGCAGTGCCCGTCATTGCCGACATGCGTTCGATCGCGCCAAAATTGGTAACAGGCATGATCCCCGGCACAATCTCTGCATCGACCCCGCGCGCCGCACAGGCATCACGAAAGCGGAAATAGGTTTCGGGTTCGAAGAAAAATTGCGAAATCGCGCGGGTGGCTCCGGCATCGAGCTTGCGGCGCAGATGATCGATATCGGCGTCGGTGCTGACCGCCTGCGGATGCGTTTCAGGATAAGCGCTGACCGAGATTTCGAACGGATGCCGTTTGCGCAATCCTTCGACCAATTCGGCAGCGCCTGCATAGCCGCCCGGGTGCGGGGCGTAAGCCTTGCCCGCTTCAGGCGGGTCGCCGCGCAACGCGACGATATGGCGAACGCCGACGTTCCAATATGCGTCGGCAATCTCATCGATATCTTCGCATGTTGCCTCGACACAAGTCAGATGCGCTGCCGCCGGGATATTCGTCTCGCGCGCGATCCGGGCAACGGTGTTGTGCGTCCGCTCTCGCGTCGATCCGCCTGCGCCATAGGTCACTGAAACGAAACGCGGCCCCAGCGGACTGAGCGCCTCGATCGAAGACCACAGCGTCTCTTCCATCTTCTCAGTTTTGGGCGGGAAGAACTCGAAGCTGATTTCAGCATCGCCTGCCAGATCGGCAAACATCGGTGCTGCAAGCGCCCGACGTGCCTCTTCAAGCTGCCCAATCGACAAGGGGGCTGTCGAAGCGTTCATGCGGCGACCGCCTTCAACCGTTTGGTGACGCGTTTTTCGCCAAGCCAGAGTTTCACCGTCAAGGTTCCGCCTTTCAAATTTTCGGTCCGGTCGAGCGCGATCCCGGCAGCATCCATCCATCCTGCGATCTGATCATCGGAAAAGCCCAGCCGGGCATGAGCATCGCGATCACGCAATTCCTCGCGATTGTGCGGGGCAAAATCTACCACCAGCAGCCGCCCGCCATCGCTCAAGATCCGGCCAAGCTCGGTGATCGCGGCGGCTGGTTCGGGCAGGAAATGCAGCACCTGGTGGACAATCACGGTATCAGCCGACGCATCATCAAGCGGAAGCGATTCCAGATCGCCCTTTCGCAACTCCCAGTCAAAAGACTGATCCTGCGACAATTTTGCGCGCGCAAGCCGGAGCATTTCAGGGCTTCGGTCGATCCCGATCGCGCTGCTGGCCCGCGCCCCGATCACTTCGATCATGCGACCGGTTCCTGTTCCGACATCGACGAGACGACCAATCGGCGCATTCGCCAATGCAGAAACGATCGCAGCTTCCACCTGGTCTTCAGACACATAGAGCGAGCGCAAGCTATCCCATTCTTCGGCATGTGCTGCAAAATACCGTGCAGCCGCAGCCGCGCGGTCAGCACGCACGGCTGAAAGACGTGCTGCATCGGCGACGGTCCACGGATCGACGGGCTGACCGGCCAACCACTGATCGATTGCACGGAATACCGGTTGAACAATTTCGGAATCACCCGGATCGAGAAACACCCAGCTGCCCTCTTTCCGGCGTCGGGCGATACCAGCTTCGCACAGGATGCGGATATGTCTCGAAACGCGTGGCTGGCTCTGGCCGAGCACCTGCGCGACTTCGCCGACCGCGAGTTCCATCGTTCGCATCAATGCAACGATTCGCAACCGCGTCGGATCGGCGAGTGCACGAAAAATCGACAATGGCATCGTCATGACATCGGATATAAAGATTTCTTTATATGTGTCAAGACGCACAGAATGCCCGGTTTTCCGCCGTGAGGCGCCGGATTTGCGGGCAAAAGAATTCCCATTGCATAAGAGGGGATGAAACGGTAGTTCCAAACCCCGCCGGTCCGAGTGGGTGCAAGCCTTTCGCGCTGACCGCCGCTTTGTTGACCAATAACGGGAGGGATACCCCATGAAGAAGTTCACTGTTCTTTCGCTCGTCGCTGCTGCGTCGCTCGGTCTTGCTGCTTGCAGCGAAAAGGCTGCCGATGAATCAGCCAACGCTGCCGACGCCATGGCAACCGAAGCTGTCGAAGGTGCTGACAATGCTGCCGATGCCGCAATGGGCGCCGCTGGCAATGCTGCCGACGCGATGGGCGATGCCGCCACCAATGGCGCAGACGCCATGGCAGGCGCTGGCGCCAACTCGGTCGACGCAATGGCCGAAGGTGCCAAAAGCGCCGTCGACAATGCTGCCGACGCGATGAAGAAGTAGTCCAGTTTTTGCCTTCGGTCTAAACCGGTATCGAAAAAGGCCGCGCTTCGATAAGGAGCGCGGCCTTTCTTTTTGTCTGCGAAGGCGATGTTCATGAAGGCGGTGCGATGCGACTGTTCGTAGCTCTGGCATTGGTGTGCTCAACCGCCGGATGCGGCCAGCGCGATCCCGGCACGGCGAGCGAAGCCGAAGCGGAAGCCCTGAACAAAGCTGCCTCTGAACTCGAAACTCAAATCGCACCTATAGCCAATTCAAACGGACAGTAACCGGACGTCCCAAGCAACAGTTCATCTTGCCAACCTAGTTCTGTAGGTTCATTGACCGATACCATGAAGAAAATTGAGTTTTTATTCGCCGCCCCACTACTAGTTCTTGTCGCGAATTGCGGCGGTGCCGATACGCCGCTTCCCCCAGTCGTCGTGCAGCCGCCACCTACTCAGGCAGCTCCGCCTGTTCAGGCACCAAGATCAATTGTTGGTGTCAACGCCACTCCCGTAGCGACCTTCGAAACTGCATGGGCGATGGATTTCCTGACCAATGACAGGATTCTGATTTCTGAACGTGGCGATGTTAAGGTGCAGCAGGCGGGCCGCCTGTGGGTCATGTCCACCAGCGGTGACCGCGCCGAAGTCACTGGTATGCCTGAGAATACCGGCATTTACTACGTCCTGCGCTCACCTGACTACGCTGTAAGTGGCCTGGTCTACATCAGCTATTTCGAACCTGGCGGACCGAACGAGCCGCGTCGTGGCCGCAATGCGGCCGACACACAGTTCAAGCCAGAGGGGCTGACGGTTCTGCGCGCGCAGTTAGACCCGAGCCTTGCGTCGCCGGCATTGCGCAATGTTCAAGTTATCTGGCGGCAGGATCAGATCGTACCGATCCCAACTGGTTTCCAAATCAGCGCGTACATGGCCTTTTCGCCAGATGGTCGGTATCTGTTCATCTGCGGTGGCGCACGTGATGAGTTTGCAGGCATTCAGGATCTCGGCAACGCGCTGGGCAAGACTGCGCGCATCTTCCCTGACGGCAGCATACCACTTGATAACCCCTTTGTTCAGACTCCGGGTGCACGCCCTGATATCTGGACGCGGGGCCATCGTAACGTTTACGGGATCGCCTTCGCACCCGATGGCCGTCTGTGGCAAACCGAACATGGTCCTTCAGGTGGCGACGAGATCAATCTGATCACGCCGGGCGCCAATTATGGCTGGCCGACTGTGTCCAACGGGCGGAATAATGGGGCAGCTACTGACGATATCCCTGATCATATGCCCGGCGACGGGTTTGTTGCGCCCCGGTTAACCTTGGATATCGCCCGTGCGCCAGCCGGGATGTTCTTCTATCGCGGAACACCATTTGCCGCTTGGCAGGGGGACGCAATCGTTGGAGGCCTCAGAAGCCGTTCGCTCATCCGGCTTCGCTTCAATGGAGACTCAGTCGAGATTGCGCAGGAGATTCCGATGGAGATGCGAATCCGTCACGTGGCGCAGTCACCCGACGGCAATATTTGGGTCATAGAGGATTTCCCAATCGGACCAAATGGTGGTGGGCAAGGACGAGTCTTTAAGCTCGATCCGGTTTTTGGCAGTTAAGCCCACTGCGTAGTTGATCGGGCCAACCGGCTTTACTGGTGGTCGGGATTCACTCGACCGTCGAATATTTTTGTAATCGGTAGAGTGACGTCTCGGACAAAGTGTCACTTGAAAAATGTAAGCATGTTGCAAGGGCCGCACCTTCTCATTCCTCACCTCGCATTGTCGATAATTCACCTCCCCCTCCTGCCCACACGCTCTTTCTGGTCTAGAATAACAGACAATAAAAAAGGCCGGAGGGTTTCCCCTCCGGCCTCTTGTTTGGCTTCCAATGGTTGTGCGGACTTAGAAGTCCATGCCGCCCATGCCGCCGCCCATGCCGCCGCCCATAGGCATCGATGAGCCCTTGTCTTCGGGCGCATCGGAAATGGCCGCTTCGGTGGTGATCAGCAAGCCGGCGACTGATGCCGCATCCTGCAACGCGGTGCGAACGACCTTTGTCGGATCGATTACGCCTGCCGTCACAAGGTTTTCATACACGTCGGTTGCCGCGTTGAAGCCCTGCGTCTGATCGCCTTCGCGCAACAGGTTGCCCGAAACGACCGCCCCATCATGGCCCGCATTTTCAGCGATCTGACGGATTGGTGCTGTGATCGCCCTGCGGATGATGTCGATGCCGCGTGTCTGATCGTCATTGGCACCCTTAAGGCCTTCGAGCGCTGCGGTTGCATAAAGCAACGCCGTGCCGCCGCCGGGAACGATGCCTTCTTCGACCGCTGCGCGCGTAGCGTGCAGCGCATCGTCGACACGATCCTTGCGTTCCTTGACTTCGACTTCGGATGCGCCGCCAACCTTGATCACGGCCACGCCGCCAGCGAGCTTGGCGAGACGTTCCTGGAGCTTTTCCTTGTCATAGTCCGAAGTCGTGATTTCGATCTGCGCGCGGATTGCTTCGGTGCGGCCCTTGATCGCATCGCTATCACCGGCACCATCGACGATCGTGGTGTTATCCTTGTCGATCGTGACGCGCTTGGCCGAACCGAGCATGCCGAGAGTGACGTTTTCGAGCTTGATGCCCAAGTCTTCCGAAATCATCTCACCCTTGGTCAGGATCGCGATGTCTTCGAGCATCGCCTTGCGACGATCGCCGAAGCCCGGTGCCTTGACCGCTGCGACCTTGAGGCCGCCGCGCAGCTTGTTGACAACGAGCGTTGCGAGTGCTTCGCCTTCGATGTCTTCTGCAATGATCAGCAGCGGACGGCCCGACTGGACGACCGCTTCGAGGATCGGCAGCATCGCCTGAAGCGATGACAGCTTCTTTTCGTGGATCAGGATGTATGGATCGGCAAGCTCGACCTGCATCTTCTCTGGGTTGGTGATGAAG
>JANOQL010000388.1:0-6012 GCA_031414835.1 Sphingomonadales bacterium
TGCTCCGCTATGGCATCCCCGATTTCAAGATGGAAAAGCATCTGATCAACCGGCGGCTGGTGCAGATGCAAGCCGAAGGCGTCGAGCTGCGCACAAGCGTCGAGGTTGGGGTGCAGGTGTCGATCGACTCATTGCGCGACAATTTCGACGCGGTGGTGATGGCGGGTGGGGCCGAGACCCCACGGATGCTCGACATTCCGGGGTATGAGCTGTCAGGCGTCCGGCTCGCGATGGAATTTCTGACGCAGCAGAACAAGCGTGTTGCAGGCGATGATGAGTTTCGCGCCGCTCCACGCGGCACGCTGACCGCGACGGGCAAACATGTTATCGTGATCGGCGGCGGAGATACCGGCTCCGATTGCGTCGGCACTTCGAACCGTCAAGGCGCGGCGTCGGTCACGCAGATCGAGATTATGCCCAAACCGCCAAGCCGCGAAGACAAGGCGTTGAGCTGGCCGCATTGGCCGCTCAAACTGCGCACCTCATCGAGCCACGAAGAAGGTGTGACGCGTGACTGGGCTATCCTTGCCAAGCGCGTTGTGGGGTCGAACGGCATCGTCGAAGGCCTCGAATGTATCCGCGTCGAATGGCAGGGTGGTCAACAGCGCGAAATGCCAGGGTCCGAATTCACCCTGCCAGCCGATCTGATCCTGCTCGCGATGGGGTTTGTGGGGCCACTCAAGGCAGGCATGGTCGAACAATCCGACGTGGCGCTCGACGCACGCGGCAATGTCGCGGCGAACACCGAAGATTACGCGACCAGCCGCGAAAACATCTTCGTGTGCGGCGATATGCGGCGCGGCCAGAGCCTCGTCGTCTGGGCAATCCGCGAAGGGCGGCAGACAGCGCGCGCGGTGGATCTGGTATTGATGGGGGTGAGTGAGTTGCCGCGCTGAGGGAAACGGCTTGATTTGATCAATTCATGCGCATAGATTATGCGCATAGATAGGAGTCAAGCCATGGCAAATTCTGCCTCTGCACGTAAACGTGCCACCAATATTTCGATCAGCGGGAGTTTGCTTGAAGAGGCAAAGTTGCTCGGCGTGAAAGTGTCTCAGGCCTGTGAACAAGGCCTGATTGTCGAACTGGAAAAGGCCCGCGAAGCCAAATGGATCGCGGAAAATCGTGAGGCAATCGGTTCGTGGAATGACTGGGTCGGTGAGGCTGGTTTACCGCTTGCGCAGTATCGCCAATTTTGATGGCACGGTTTTCTGCCTATAAGTTGACATCGGGACTTATCGGCCTCGACTGCCAGTCCGATCTCCTTTCTCATTTCGAAACGCGGCTGATCGTTCCGCTGCTGCCAGTGAACGATGTGCCCCGGTCGATCGAACGGCTGCACCCGGTTCTTGAAGTTGACGGTAAACGGCTCGTGATGGCCACTCATCTCGCCTCGGCTGTGCCAGTTCGCGAGATTGGCCGTAAAATCTGCTCACTCGATGCGCATGAATATGAAATTTCTGCCGCGCTCGATGTGTTGCTAACAGGAGTTTGATCGGCGTCCATGTTCTGAATGTCTAGCGCTTTGTTTAACTGGGTCTTATGGATAATAAAATGAAGGTTTGGCTAAAGTAAAATTATTCGTCAGCAACATTCGCATTGTCGCTTCCTGTCGTATTCATATTAACTTATATGTGGAAAATAGACGATAGTGGTCTGGATATTTCCTACTTCGGCCAAATGGCTTACTACGGAAAAATATCATACTTTAAGGAATATGCGATTCAGATTTGTTCAATAATCCTGGTGATCGTAACCTATCCTGACGCAATCAGCTGTATAGTAAATGGGCCGTATATAGTATTTGAAAGAGATGGAAAAACAACAGTTTGTAGCCTCTTCAAGATTCATTAGTTCCGGTCAAGTATCATCGGTATCGAAATTGAGACCAGACTCACAAAAACTACTCTAGAATTGACCTGTCTGACTCCACATCAGTCAGGGTTCCGAGCGGCCTCCTAGAACAAATTGATGATCAAATTGAATAAAAAACATGTCGGAAACTGCTATATTCTAGAGGAGATAATACATAACTCGCTGGAATGACGCGCCATCACTCCGGCCAACCCTCCACAGCAAACAGCTTCGTTCCCGCATATCGCTCGTCGACCGCATCATACAGCGGCTTTGGTTCGAACGGCTGTTCATCGAGCGCCAAGTCGCGGAGGCCGCTGACTTTGAACGCGCCGATCTTTTCTTCTTTGGGCAATGCATCGTCGCGGAATACCGTTACCGCATCGACATAGACGCCGCTTTTGCGGGTGTAGAGGATGTAGGGCGCAAGCTTAAACCGCGTGCCGTTATAGGTAGCGATCACGCAGAGTTTGCGCGCGATTGCTTCGAGAATGAGGGGCGTCGAATCCATGTCACCCATCCTGCCGCGCCGCCATCAATTGTCCAGACCTATTGTGCGGCGCAGCACGGTGCGTGACACTGCCCCCCCAAGACCAACACCCATTTACCCTGAGCTTGTCGAAGGGCTGCCTTCCGTGCGCCCAAGGAAGGTTAGACAGGGGTTGGCCTTCGGTCGACTTCGTCACGACTAGCTCAGCCTAGACGAGATTTGAGGAACAAACACCTCAAGGCAAAGATGAACCCGGCCTACGTCCCGCCGATCGCCTTATCCTCATTTGCGCGCTTGAGCACATATTGGCGAGTGGCTTCGATCCGCGCGGGTGTCAGCACCTTGGCAAAGCTGATCATGCCATTGGCCTTAAGCGCGCCGTCGTGAACGATGGTTTGCCAAGTCTTCTGATCCCCAAGTGCGCCACTGCGCCGGAGATCGGGGAGCACCGAACCGCCGACTGCCGCATCGCCGTGGCAGGTGCCGCAATAGCGAGCGAAATCCTGACCGCCTGCGAGCGCCATGGCAGGATCGCCACGGAAGGGCGGGGGATCGAGCGGGCTATCGGCGAGCTTGGGCGCAGGCGGCAATGTGCCTTTTGCGCCGAGCTTGAAGACGAGCAACCGGCTAACATTGCGAACCGGGCCACCCTTGCCCTGCAACACGCCTGCCGTAATCGGAAACGCACCGCCCCAGCCCGCGAGCACGGCGACATATTGTTCGCCCTTGATGGTATAGGTCGCCGCAGGGGCGACCACGCCAGTGCGGGCGTCGAAGCTCCAGAGCTTCTTGCCATTGGTCGTCCGATAGGCCGCGAACTCGCCTGACGCATTGCCCTGGAACACCAAATCGCCGGCAGTCGCCAGCATCCCGCCATTCCATGGCCCGTCATACTGGACGCGCCAGCGTTCTTTCTGCGTCACAGGATCCCAGGCAACGAGCGCGCCTTTGGTAATCGCAGCGGCTCCTGCGCGAATCTTGGCATCGGCGGGCATTGCGCCCGACGCCATGTTGAACCCGATATTGAACCCAACGGCGGCCTTCTTCCAGCCTGGCTGCGGATCATACGGAAAGGTCGTTTCCTGCTGGGGGATGAAGACAAGCCCCGTCTTCGGATCGAACGCCATCGGATGCCAGTTGTGCGCGCCGAGTGGACCCGGCGTCACCATCATCATCTTGCCCGTCTTGTCGATCCTGGCAGCGGGGTTTTCGATCGGGCGGCCTGTTGCCATGTCGATCCCGGTTGACCAGTTCACCGGCGCGTAGTTTTTCGCCGAAATCAGCTTGCCGGTCTCGCGATCAAGGACGTAGAAATAGCCATTCTTCGGCGCTTGCATCAGCACCTTGCGTGGCTTGCCGTCGATGGTGAGGTCAGCGAGCATGATATGCTGCGTCGCTGTGTAATCCCATGTCTCGCCCGGGGTAGTCTGATAATGCCAGACATATTCGCCGGTTTTGGGCCGGATCGCGACGATCGAAGAGAGATAGAGATTGTCCCCGCCGCCGGGCGAGCGATACGCCTGGTTCCAGGGCGAGCCATTGCCGACGCCGATGTAGAGCAGGTCGAGTTCGGGATCATACGCCATCGCGTCCCATGCGGTGCCGCCGCCACCCTGGCTCCACCATTCGCCTTTCCAGGTGGCTTCGGCTTTCTTGAGATATTCGGGCTCATTCTTCCCCGGAGCATCGGGCACGGTGTAAAATTTCCAGAGTTCATCGCCAGTATCGGCGCTATAGGCTGCGACATATCCGCGCACACCCATTTCAGCCCCGCCATTCCCTATGATCACCTTGCCGTCGATGATGCGCGGTGCGCCGGTGATCGTGTAGGGCTTCGATTGATCGACAGTGACCTTGCTCCACACAGGTTTGCCGCTTTCGCGATCAAGCGCAATCAGGCGACCATCGAGCGTGCCGAAATAGAGCCGGTCTCCCCAAGCCGCGAGTCCGCGATTGACGACATCGCAGCACGCCTTGACGCCGGTTTCTCCCGGAACTTGCGGATCATATTCCCACAGCAGCTTGCCGGTGATCCCATCATACGCCTTTACCTTCGACCAGGCGGTGGTGATGTAAATCTTGCCATCGATGACAATCGGCGTGGCTTCCTGTCCGCGCCCGGTATCGAGATCGGCTGACCATTCGAGGCCCAGATCCTTGACTGTCTCGGCATTGATTTTGGTCAGCGGGCTGTGGCGCTGTTCATCATAAGTCCGGCCGTAGGTGAGCCAGTTATCGGTATCGCTTTCCGCACCGATCAGCCGCGCACCAGTGACAGCACCAGGCTGATCCATCGCTGCCTGTTTCTGGCACGACGCCAACGCAAGCAAACAAACCGCACCCAAAGCCAATACACGCATGACATTCCCTCCGGACCCGGCGTCTCGAGCGCCTCCTGAAATCATGCTGCTATGCAAGGGCGCGATTGTCCAGCGCCGAGTTTCCGTTTGCGTAAATTAGACAGGGTTAGACTGGATGGCGTGCCAAGGCGTCAATCGCCCCTTGCAGTATCCATGCAGCAGCTGCGCTATCGACGCGTTCGGCGCGTTTGGCACGTGATAGATCGGCGGCGATCATGGCGCGTTCTACCGCAGCAGTCGACCATCGTTCGTCCCATAGGAGGATTGGGAGGTTGAGATCGAGCAGATTGCGGGCATAGGCCCTGACCGACTGGGTGCGCGCGCTATCGCTACCATCGAGATTGAGCGGTAGGCCGATGACCATGCCTTTGATCGTCTCGGTGGCAAACAGGCCTTTGAGCGTTGCTTGTTCCTTGGCGAATTTGGCCTTGGGCATCGGCGCGGCCGGTGTGGCAAAATGCCATTGTGCATCGCAAAACGCGATCCCGGTGATTTTCGTACCAACATCAAGGCCAGCCAAACGACCGCCAAGCGGCAGCATTGCGGCGAATTCCGATGGCTGGCTGACAATCATCGTGCTTCGAATGCCGCCAGTCTGGCGACGGCATCGGCGCGAATATTCGCCCAGAACAGGCTGAAATCATAGACATGATAATTGTTGCCCGGCAGCGTGTATGGGCCGAGTTCGGGAGGATCGCCTATCAGGAGGAAACCGCGTTCATCGCACCGTGCCGGTACGGCGCCCTTGATCAATGCTCCGCTGCTGAAATCCGCGCTATTTTTGAGTGTGCCAAGGTTGGCTGCCATAGATGCTTCGGGTGTCGCGCCGCCATTAAGCGGATTGGTGCACACCATCGGATTGCCCTTGCGTGGCTTCCCATCGAACCCGGTGGTTTTGTCATAGGCATCGACGATAAGCGTCGTGTCAGCAGGTTCGGCAAAGCTCTGCCAGCTTAGCAAGCAGCCAGTCTGATCGGGCGCGCTGCACGCTGGCATCCCCATTGCTGGAAGGTCGTTCGCGGCAGACAGAGGCCAGCCTACAACATAGGCAGCAACGATCCGCTTCGCGACCCCTGCGCCTGCTACCTTATCCCGGATCAGCCGCGTCAGATGAAGTGCGCCTTGGCTGTGCCCTGCAAGGATGATCGGCTTGTCTTTGGGGATCGAAGCCACAAACCGGTCGAACGCAGTCGCAACATCGAAATAGGCCGCCTCAAGCGCCATCAGGCCTTCGGGCTTGTCAGTCAGAAACGCGCCGAAATTGGCCTGCCGGTATCGCGGGGCCCAGACTTCGCCTGCCGCGTTGAA
>JANOQL010000389.1:0-3069 GCA_031414835.1 Sphingomonadales bacterium
CCCAGGCATCAATCGCAAGCGCCTTGCTACCGGTCATATCCGACGCATAGCCGGGCAGGAACACGATCCCGGGCCCATCGCCTTTGGTACGGTGGTAGGCGAGCGTCGCGCCATCGCCGCGATCGATGCGTGAGGGGATCAGCGTATCCATGCAAAAGCGTTGCATCCAAATCGCGGCAATATCGGGGCAAAGTGGTTCAGCGCAGACATCGTGTCGGGTATTGCTGCCTGTGCCGATAACGCGGTCCTGCCAGCGTTTTAGCCACCCATGCTGATCATGGGCTGAAGGACCGCTTCGATCAGCGCTGACATGCGGACGGGATCGGCGGCCTGATAGTCCGGATCGGCGACCATGTCGGCAAACGAACGCCGCGTCTGGTATCGCACCAGCGCCACGGCATCCCAGGCCTGTCCCGCTTCGGCGGCAAGTGCGGTTTCGCCAAACCCTGCATAGATGAGTTCGGCATTGTAGCGCGCAGCCAAAGGCCCGGCCATCGCGAGATATTCGAGATACCCTTCGCGACCGCCCTCAGGCTTGAACCGGAGCAGGTTGAGCATGGTGACCGGCTTTCCGTCATCTTCGGCGAGGAAACGTTCGAGTTCAGCGGGTGTGAATGCTATCATGATCGGCTCCTCGGCCTGCAAATTGCTTGTGCATCCGCACGAGAGCGATCTCCATCACCACCGCTCGTGCTATTGATTGCGTTTGCCCACGCAAATGTTGCGCAGCGCCTGCCACTGCGGATCGGTCAGGATCGGGCGCGCTTGATACCCCTTGGCTGCTTCGGCAAAGCGGGTGCGGCGGCTGCCATCTGCCGGGTGCGTGGCAAGCAGCGATCCGAAATCATTGTCGTCATTCTCGACCCGCGAGGCTTGCCCTGTCTTGTCTGGCTTGCCCGCACTTTCACCGCTCATCCGGTCGAAAAATGCTGACAGCCCCAGCGGTGAAACGGCACCGGCCTTCATCAGCGTGATCGCTTCAGCATCGGCCTCGCGTTCGGCCTCGCGCGTGTTGGCGAGCATCAGCCCGGTCGCGGCAAGGCTGCCCATATTGCCGCCAAGCCCTTCCAGAAACACGCTAAATCCGAACTGTCGGATCAGCGCTTCATTGTTATGATATTGCTGCACATGCCCGAATTCATGCGCGATCACCCCTGCCAGTTCCTCGGGCGATTGGGCGGCTTCGATCAGGCCTTTGAAGACGATGATCTCGCCGCCCGGCAGCGTGATCGCGTTGATCGTATCCGAATTCGAAACGCGGACACGGACAGGTGTGACAAAGCCACCACGAGGGGAGACGCGCGCCACCATAGTATCGAGTGCGCCACGACCGGCAGCGCCTGTGCATTCGCCATCGTCGCCAAGGATCAACGCAGCATATTGTTCGCCGAACGGCCTGGTCACGCTTTGCGGCACCAGTGGCGCAGCCGCCTCGACGATCGCTCCACCGCCGAACCAGAATGCCGCGCCGACGGCTGCCACGCCTCCGAGGCTGAGCCCGATATTGCGCCAGTGCCGCCCCGTCATCGCATGGAGTTTCTGGATACTCGCCAGATCGCGCGCCGCCTCGCTGCGCAGTGTCAGCCGCCAGTCGGGCATGTCGGTGCGGTGGAGCGTCACCGATGCGGCGTGGTTTTCACGGCGAAGCAGATCGAGGGAAATGTTTTCGCGCGCCCCAGCGCCCTCGACTTCGACAAAGCGGCCGGTCGGGGTGACACGAACGGCCTGCGCCTTTGCGCTCAGTCCGTCGTAGAGCTTGCCGTCAAAACCCGCTGGCATCGAACGCATCTGCTATGCCATCGCCCTGGCCCGGCCCGACGAGTGCCGATTGTTCCAGATCGCGCGGATCGTAATTGCCATCGATCCACACGCGGCGCGCCATGAACCCCCAGTTGCGAAACGGGAGCAATATCTGCCCGATCCCTGTCATCGTCAGCGCGATATTGCCGAGATAGAAGCGGATCACATCCCATGTTTCGACTTCGATGCGCAGGCGCATCGTGTCGCCGATCTGTGTCTTGTGCCATGTTTCCTTGAGATACGCCGCCCAATATTGCGCAAACAAGGCAGCCCCCAGCAGCCCGATCACGATGATGCCAAGATACAGCACGCCGATCGCGATCAGCAGTTCTGCAGGATCGGGCGGATTATCGGGATTGTCCATCCCGGCCAATGCCGCGCCGTGATTGAAGTAAAACCACACGCCGAACGCAATGATCGGCACCGCCACCATCCCCCACACGAGCAGGAACTTACCCCAGAGCGGGCGGTGGTCTGCATTCGAATGCAGCGCCAGGCTGCCGATCCGCACGTCACGCGTCAGCCGGTTCCAGCGCGCGACCGACACCCACGGCGTCGCAAGCCCAAGGCTGAGCATCTGGATCAGCTGGAGCCCGAAACTATACACGCCATAGGCAAAGCCTTGCTCGGTCATCCCCGAACGGATGCCGCGCCATGCCGTGCGCGACAGCATGTAGCGCCAGCTGCGATACTGGCCGACGCCGATCAGATAATAGACAAGCAGGACGATCACGCTCTGCGCGATCACGAAGCCGCGATCGGGATTGCCGATGATCGCCCCTAGCACGAAGGCGAGGATCCCGAACGGAATCGAGATCAGCAGGATCACGAGGATCGCACCGAAAAACAGTTCGAGCCCTGTGCCGCGATATTCAAGCGGATCGCCGTCGAGGATCGTGCGGCCCCAGAGATAGCGGCGATATTTTGCCTTGCCCCAGAATCGGTAAACCCCAAGCGTGATGATCGTCAGCGCCAGATTGCCGAGCTGGAGCAGGAAGAAATCGCCCGCCATTCCGGCAAATTGAACGCGCGGCGCAGCCTCGACGGCATAGCGTTCTTCGTAATCGCTCAACTGACGCCTCCTGGCTCACCTTCGCGCGGCACGGGGTTCGCAGTGCCGCTGTGCGACGATGGCGGGCGCAGCGGCTCGATCTCGGGCGGTTCGGGTTTGTCGAGCGCGCCTTCCCATTTGGCGACAACGGCTGTGGCGACGGCATTGCCGACGACATTGGTTCCGGTGCGCCCCATGTCGAGGAACTGATCGACCGC
>JANOQL010000390.1:0-5542 GCA_031414835.1 Sphingomonadales bacterium
GCCCAACGCCTCAATCTCGAATTCACCGACGCCGATCACGAGATCGAACACGCAGCAGGGCTGACGATTTCTGAAATTTTTGCGCGATATGGCGAGGACGAATTTCGTGACGGGGAACGTCGCGTGATCGCACGGCTGATCGACGGATCGGTCAAAGTGATCGCAACGGGCGGCGGCGCATTTATGAATGCCGCAACGCGCGCGCTGATCCTCGAAAAGGCAATCGGCGTGTGGATTGATGCAGACATCGATGTCCTTGCAGACAGGGTGGCAAGGCGCGACACACGGCCGCTGCTCAAAGGACGCGACCCACGCAAAGTTCTTGTTGAACTGGCTGCGGTCCGCAATCCTGTCTACGCGCTTGCCCCAGTCCATGTCCGGAGCCAGCCCGCGCCGCACGATGCGACAGTAGATCTTATTCTGGAGCGCCTGCGATGCCATGTGTGACTGTCGGTCTCGAGAAGGCCAGTTATGACATCGAGATCGAGCACGGCATTTTGGACAAAGCCGGTGAACGGTTAGCAGGTTACGCCCGAAACGAGCGCCTCGTGATTGTAACCGACAGCCATGTTGCAGATGCAGTCTTGCCACGCTTAACATCGGCGCTAGCACTATCTGGCCTAACCGCAGACCCCATTATCCTTCCCGCTGGCGAGGCGACCAAGAGCTGGAAGTGCCTTGCCGAATTGTGCGATGCCTTGCTTTCGCGCGGGATCGACCGTTCGGATCACATCGTGGCATTGGGCGGCGGGATGATCGGCGATTTGACAGGATTTGCCGCCGCAATCCTGAAGCGTGGATGCAAGTTCATTCAAATCCCGACCACCCTGCTGGCTCAGGTCGATTCCTCTGTCGGAGGAAAGACAGCCATCAACACGGCGGCAGGCAAAAATCTTGTCGGCGCCTTTCATCAGCCAAACCTTGTCCTCATCGATCCGTCGGTTCTTGGCACGCTGCCGATGCGCGAACGCCGTGCAGGCTATGCCGAAGTGATCAAATACGGGTTGATCGGCGATGCTGCGTTTTTTGATTGGTGCGTCGTCAACGGACAGCGGGTTCTCGATGGCGACGCAGACGCATTAGCCCACGCGATCATGGTGAGCGTCAGTGCAAAGGCGGCGATTGTCGCTGCCGACGAAAGGGAGACCCGCGATCTTCGCGCGTTGCTCAATCTTGGCCATACATTCGGCCACGCATTAGAAGCTGAAACGGGCTTTTCGGACCGGTTGCTCCACGGCGAAGCCGTCGCGGCGGGAATGGCATTGGCGTTTGCATTTTCCGCCCGGAACGGAATCTGTCCGCCGGATGAAGGGCTTCGCGTTGCCGATCATCTGCGCGCTATCGGACTTCCCGGAAGCCTTGAGGAAGCCCATGTCTCGGCATCGGGCGCAACACTTGTCGATCATATGAGGCATGACAAGAAGAAGACCGGCAACACCCTGCCCTTCATTCTCGCGCGCGGAATTGGCGAAGCTTATGTCGATAAATCGGTATCGCTCGACGATGTGGCCAAATTCCTCGACGAGATGCGATAAAGCGCCAGCCACACCCATCCAGCAATCATCAATACTCCGCCAATCGGGGTGATTGCCCCAAGCCAACGCGGGGCACCTGCCGCCATTGCGTAGAGGGTGGCTGCGAATATCAGGCTGCCAACAAGCATCAGATTCGCCGGTCTTGGCGCCTTCGATCCGATGGCGACGACCGCTAGGCCATGCACCATTGCATAAAGCGATCCTGTCTTGAGCCATTCCGCTTGCAACCCGGAAGCGCCATGCGCGGCGAACGCACCGGCACCGATCGCAATAGCGATCCACACAGCTGCGATGCGCTGAACTCTGGTCATGCCTCCTGCCTTGGAGGTGAGGCTTCACGAAACGCGCTTGGCCCTGCATGGAGATCGCCCGTCGCCCCTTGCGCCTCGAGACGGTCATCATCGCGCTGGCGATAACACCGCACGGCATAATCCTGCTCGTCATCGTTGTAACCGAGCGCATCGAGCGCATCACGGCCCAGCTTGACCGCCGATTCATACACCTCGCGAACTGCTCCTGCGACAGCAACGCCGCGCAATGCCAAGTGCTGCCTCCGGTCGAACGTTCTGACCATGATTTGCGCATCAGGAAACGCATGGATGATGGGTTCGAGTTCTTTTGTGCCCAATTCGCGATCATCGATGCAAAACGCGATCAATCGCGCATCTTCGGCTCCGGCCTGTCGCAACAGGTCAATACGACGGCCATCGCCAAAATAGACTTTCGCGCCGAAATTGCCCGAAAGCTCGATCTGTTCGGGCTTCATGTCGATCAACGTGACCGATACGCCGCCTGCCATCAGCACCTGCGACACTGTTTGCCCAAAACGTCCGAACCCGACGACAATGGCCTTGGTCTGTGCCGCATTTTCTGGACCCTCCGGCGTCTCCCCCGCACGCACCGCGCTATGTTCGAGGCGGCGGGCAAACATCAGCAGGAACGGCGTCGTCGCCATCGACAGGGTAACGATGGCCCCGAACAGGCTCGCCGCTGCTGGCTCGATCAGCAGTGCGCCCTGGGCCTGAGCGAACAATACAAATCCGAACTCACCGCCCTGGCTCAGCAGCATTCCTAGACTGAATGCGGGCCGCGTTGCCATGCCGAACGCCTTGGCGAGGCCGAAGATCAGCGCAGTCTTGGTGGCAACCAGCAGCGCCGCCATTCCGATAACAAACCAGGGGTTGGCGAACACCGCGGGCAGATCGAGAACAAGGCCCACCGCCATGAAAAACAGACCTAACAGGATCGCACGAAACGGTTCGACATCGGCTTCGATTTCGTGCCGGTAAGGCGAATCAGCGAGCATCACGCCTGCCACAAATGCCCCGAGCGCGGTCGACAAATGCAACGTCTGCATCAATGCCGAGGCCGCGACCACGGTGAACAAGCCGACGACTACGAACAATTCGCGTTCGCCCAACCGCCCCGTCAGCCGCAACAGCGGGCTGATGATATAGCGCCCTGCCAGCACCAGCCCGACAATGGCTGCCACTGTGTAAATGCCGAGCAGCCACCCCGGCGGCGTTCCGGGGTCGGCAGGCGCGCGTGACAGCGCGGCAATGATCGTGATCAGCGGGACAATCGCGAGATCCTGAAACAGCAGCACTGAAAACGCCCGTTCGCCAAAGGGTGTATTGATGCGCCCCGAAGATTTGAGCGTTGGCATGATCTGCGCCGTCGATGATAATGCCAATGGCAGCCCGAGCGCGAGTGCGGCGCCCGGCGTAAAATCGGCGATCAGGCTGATGAGCAGCGCAAGCACGAGTCCGCACATCGTGACCTGCGCCAGCCCCAAGCCGAAAATGTCGCGCTTCAATTTCCACAGCCGCGCCGGGCTCAGTTCGAGGCCAACGAGGAACAGCAGCAGGGCAATGCCCAATTCGGCGATCGCCAGTTTCGACTGGCCCTCGCCGACCAGCCCAAGCCCATGCGGACCGATCACGACGCCGGCGATCAAGAACCCCAGCACCGCGCCAAGCCCGGCCTTGCGAAACGCCATGACGAAGACGATGCCTGCCCCCAACAGGATTGCACCTTCACGCAACAAAGAGCCGTCGTGCGCCGCTTCCATTATCGCGCCGCCTCGATTGCGGCGATTGTCGCATCGAATGGCAACAGGATAGCCGCATGGCGCGCCGGTTTTGATCGGACAGGCGCGAATACAGAAAGTTCGGGCCACGGAGCATGATCGCTGACACCGTCAAGATAAGCCATCAGCCCATCGCGCGCGGCCTTGACATCGCTTGCAGTTGACCCTGCAACGTGACGCATCATCAGAGTCGCCGATGCCTGCCCCATCGCACAGGCGTGAACCGCGCCTCCGAACGACACAAGGCGGCCCTCGCCATCGATTGTCACGTCTGCGACCATCCGGCTTCCGCAAACAGGGGATCGTCGCTCGGCGGTGCCATCTGCTTCTGTGAGCCGAGCGAGCATCGCGCTCTCGGCTGCCAGCCTCAGGATGTCGCGAGTATAAAGTGGCTCTGCCATCTCAGGCATTTCCGTCGGCAACGCCGCCAGTTTGCCGGTCTCCGGCAAAATCGACGAGCGCGCGTGCCGTAGCATCGAGCAAGGGATAAGTGCGCGATGTGGTGATCCATTCAGGGCGCTCGCTTCGCCCACCGAAGATCGTATCATAGCCAAGCGAAGCCAACAAAAAGACAAAACTCGCGGCAAATAATCCCTTACACGCACCGAAGCCGAAGCCGAGCACCCGATCGAATGGCGAAAAAACAGAAGCGCGCGATGCCGTGCTCACTTTGCTTGCAATCCACTTACCAAGCCCGAACGTAACGCCAAACAGCAGCGCCGCTGCCAGTACCGCAGCGCCGCTCTCTGTGCCAACCCGCTCACCCAGAAACGCGGCCACCGGAGCATGGAACAGCCGCACAGCAAAAAAGCCCGCGACCCATGCGGCAATCGAGATGGCTTCTGCGGCAAAACCGCGACGAAACCCGGCAATCCCGAGCCCGCCGATCAGCAACAAAACAACGATATCGAGCCCCGTCATTGGTTGGCCTTTACGACTGCAGGCCCAACCCGTCGAGGCTCAATTGCGGCCGAGCAGCGCATCGACCAGCAACGATAGCCGCGCATATTCGTTCAAACGCAGTCCCTGCGCGTCGCTGCCCTTGGGCAAAATCGCAGTTTCGAACCCGAGCTTCGCAGCCTCACGGAGCCGCAGCCCTGAATGCGCCACCGAACGAATTTCGCCCGACAGCGCAATTTCTCCGAACACGACGCTGGCGGCAGGCACTGCGCGTTCGGACAGTGCCGATACGAGCGCCGCCGCCACCGCAACATTGGCGGCAGGATCGGTCAGCCGGTATCCGCCTGCAACATTGAGGTAGACTTCGCACGTGGAAAAACTCAACCCGCAACGCGCTTCAAGCACGGCCAGCACCATCGCAAGGCGGCCCTGATCCCAACCGACAACGGCCCGGCGCGGCGTCGCTCCGCTCGCCAGCCGGACAACGAGCGCCTGAATTTCGACAAGCACAGGGCGTGTGCCTTCAAGCGCCGGAAATACTACGGTTCCGGCCACGCCGTCGCTGCGTTCGGACAGGAACAATGCCGATGGATTGCCGACTTCGCCCAAGCCGCCTTCGCCCATCGCGAAAACACCGATCTCGTCAGTGCCGCCGAAGCGATTCTTGATCGCGCGCAATATCCTGTACAAATGCGTGCGTTCGCCTTCGAAGCTCAGCACCGTATCGACCATATGTTCGAGTACGCGCGGCCCGGCGATGCTGCCATCCTTGGTCACATGCCCGACAAGCACCAGCGCCGTGCCGCGTTCCTTGGCAAAGCGGATGAGTTCGTGGGCGGATGCGCGCACCTGGCTGACTGTGCCCGGCGCGCCTTCGATCAGATCGCTGTGCATGGTTTGAATCGAATCGATCACGAGCAAGGAAGGCGGCGGACCGCTGCCCAGCGTCGTCAATATGTCACGAACCGATGTGGCCGCCCCCAGCATGACAGGTGCATCGCCCAGCCCCAGCCGCTGC
>JANOQL010000391.1:0-4304 GCA_031414835.1 Sphingomonadales bacterium
CAATGGAAAGGCTTTGCTGCCCCGGCAACTGATTACAGGTGCGGGGGGTGCGCGGTACCGGGGCAGCAAGTGTTCAACGGTTATGGCGGCCAAACCCTTCGCGCGCTTGCCTTTCGCCATAGAGCGCGGTCTATGCGCGGCAATTGGACTGGGAGGACGAGATGGCTGCGCGCAAATCTATTTTCATCACAGGCGCTGCATCGGGCATCGGTCGTGCCGTGGCGATCCATTTTGCCGAACGCGGCTGGTTTGCAGGCCTCGCCGACATCGATGAGGCAGGCCTTGCGAAAACGGCGGCTGCTATTCTCGCTGGTCAGTCGGCATCTTACCGTCTTGATGTGCGCAATCGCAACGAATGGGCCGAAGCGCTCGCGCAATTCTGGAACGATGCGGGGCAACGGCTGGACGTGCTATTCAACAACGCAGGTGTCGGGCGCGGCGGGCCGCTTGCCGATGCCTCGCAAGACGAAACCGATCTTGTCATCGACGTCAATCTGAAGGGCGTGGTTTATGGCGCGGAGGCAGGGTTCCGCTATTTGCGCGACACGCCCGGATCGTGCTTGCTGAACACGGCGTCCGCCGCAGGGATTGTCGGCAATCCGAATATGTCGATCTATTGCGCCACCAAATTTGCCGTTCGCGGGCTGACCGAATCGCTCGATCAGGAGTGGGACGAACATGGCATTCGCGTGGCATCGCTGATGCCCTCGTTCATCGATACGCCGATTCTCGATCATGTTGGGCCTGACAGCAACCGCCAGACGCGCGATATGGTGAAAGAGGCTGGCCTTGAAATCTCACCAGTCTCACTGGTCGCCGAAGCTGCATGGAAAGCAGTGCACGGTCAGGATGTGCATGTTCGGGTCGGCAAGACGGCACACCGGATGTGGACGCTCTCGCGATTTGCACCCGGTTTCTTGCGCAACCGGATGAAGAAGCAAAGGCAGGCAGCGCGCAATAGCTGAGATATGTCCCTGATCGGGGCAATCGCGGCTTAACCACGATCCGCAGTGGCGCATATGGTTATCGGGGCGTTAACCGCCTGATATGCGCCAAGCCCTTGTTCTGACCAACGAATCCGCACGCCACCATTTTCGCGCCCGGTTTGTCCATACGGTGCCTGCCGAAAGCGAAGATTCGGCAGGGGTTCAAACGGATATGCCAGCCCCATCGCGGCTGCGCGAAGACCTATCGTTCTTCTTCCTGAGCTACATTTCAGGTTTGATCATCTTCTTCGGTATGATTGCCTGAATCGCGAAGCTTGTACGTTACCCTATGTGACAGACTCCCGACGAATCTGATCGGGCGGCCTTGAAACGCTTTGGTGATGATTTCCCCCTATAGACAAGCTGCATTTGGCAGGGTTGGAAACTCATGGGATTCTTCAAGGCGCTTGTGATTGGCATGGGGTTGCTGAGCTTGACTGTGCTGGGTTCGTGCGTGATCATCGGCCATACGGCGATCGCTGTGGCCGATGAGGCCGGGGACGATATCAGCCGGGAGACGGGGTCGTTTATGAACGAGATGGCGCGGCAGGAAAAGGCCGATCGCGATCGCAGGAAAGCCGAACGAGTCCGGCCGGAAGACTTTACCAAACCGTCTATACAGTTCGAGGAATAGTCCTCGAAAGAAACTACCCCGTATCGAGCGAATATCCGGCTGACCGCACTGTGCGGATCAGATCGGCTTCATCATTGATATTGATTGCTTTCCGAAGTCGGCGGATATGGACGTCCACGGTCCGCAATTCGATTTCGCTATCGACACCCCAGACTGCATTAAGCAGCTGTTCGCGTGAAAACACCCGGCCCGGATGTTCCATGAAATGTTTCATCATGCGAAACTCGGTCGGGCCGAGCGCGACCGGGCGTTCGCCACGCATCACTTTGTACCGATCGGTATCGAGCCTGAATTCGCCAACCGAAAGCACTTCGCCTGCAAGCGCCGGACGAACACGTCGAATGATCGCGCCCACACGGGCAACAAGTTCGCGCGGCGAAAAGGGCTTAGTCAGGTAATCGTCGGCACCCGTTTCAAGCCCGCGGATGCGATCATCCTCGGTTTCGCGCGCGGTCAGCATGATGATCGGCACATTCGCGGTTGCCTTGTCTCGCCGGAGACGGCGGCAAACTTCAAGGCCGGACGTGCCTTCGATCATCCAGTCGAGAACGATAACATCGGGGGCGTGTTCGGCCGCAAGAAGCAGGGCCTCATCGCCATCGCTGGTTGTGGTGACATCATAGCCTTCGCTCTTGAAACGAAATTCGAGCAGTTCTGAAAGAGCAAGATCGTCTTCGACCAGTAGAAGCCGCGCCGCTGACATCGATTAAAGCCCCCCGCCCGGAACAGCACGTTCTTCACGATCCGGAAGATACTGGCCCGTTGCTGCATAATGGATCGTTTCTGCGATATTGGTGCAATGATCGCCGATCCGTTCAAGGTTGCGCGCCACGAACAACAGCTGCGCCGCGCTGCTGATCGAACTTGGGTTTTCCATCATGTGCGATACGAGATTGCGGAATATGCTGTTGTAAAAGCTATCCACCTTGTCATCGCGTTTAAGGATTTCTGCCGCGGCGTCTGCGTCGCGTGCTGCAAATGCCGTCATGACGTCATGCACCATCTCGCGCGCGATTTCTGCCATCGCGGGTAAAAGGGTGAGGGGCTCGAACCGGCCGCGCTGCTCGATCCGCGCCGCCCGTTTTGCGATATTCTTGGCATAATCGCCGATCCGTTCAAGCGCGCTGGCGATCTTGAGCGCGCCGATGATTTCGCGCAGATCGTCGGCCATCGGCGCGCGCAACGCGATCACGCGGATCGCCAGCTTGTCGATCTCGATTTCGAGTGCATCGAGTTTCTTGTCGCGGGCGATCACTTCGTCTGCGAGCTTTTCATCCTTGCGGACGAGCGCGTCCATCGCTTCATCAATTGAAACTTCGCAAATCCCGCCCATTTCGGCAATCAGACCGCGAAGCCGCGTGATGTCTTCATCGAAGGCTTTGACTGTGTGTTCCATCATGTCGGTCCTAACCGTAACGTCCGGTGATATAGTCTTTGGTGCGCTCTTCCCGCGGATTCGTGAAGATGTCCGACGTTTTCCCATATTCGACCATCGCGCCGAGATGGAAGAAGGCGGTGCGCTGCGACACGCGGGCTGCCTGCTGCATCGAGTGCGTGACGATGACGATCGCATAGCGGCCCTTGAGTTCGGAGATCAGCTCTTCGATCCGCGCCGTCGCAATCGGATCGAGCGCCGAACAGGGTTCGTCCATCAGGATCACTTCTGGATCGACCGCAATCGCGCGCGCGATGCACAGTCGTTGCTGCTGGCCGCCGGATAAGGCCGTTCCGCTGTCAGTCAGCCGGTCCTTGACCTCTTCCCACAATCCAGCGCGCTTGAGGGCGTTCTCTACGATGCCGTCGAGTTCACCTTTGCTGGATGAAAGCCCGTGAATGCGAGGGCCATAAGCAATGTTTTCGTAAATCGTCTTGGGGAAGGGATTCGGCTTTTGAAACACCATACCCACCCGTGCGCGCAACTGGACGACATCCATCCCAGACCGGTAGATATCGGCACCGTCGAGCAGGATCTCGCCATCGACGCGGCAGCCGGGAATCGTGTCGTTCATCCGGTTGAGCGATCGCAGCAGTGTCGATTTTCCGCACCCCGAAGGGCCGATGAATGCAGTCACGTGTTCGGATGAAATATCGATAGAGACGTCGGCCACAGCCTTTTTAGGGCCATAGTATACCGACACGTCCCGCGCGGTGATTTTGAGGTTGGTTGCGGTCATTGGATCACCAGCGTTGTTCGAAACGGTTGCGAAGGTAGATCGCGACGCTGTTCATCGCGATCAGGAAGACAAGGAGGACGATGATTGCTGCCGATGTGCGTTCGACAAAGCCACGGCTGACTTCATCCGACCACAGGAAAATCTGGACGGGAAGCACGCTGGCCGGGGATGACAGGCCTTCGGGCGGCGAGGCGACAAAGGCGCGCATCCCTATCATCAGAAGCGGCGCGGTTTCACCCAACGCCCGTGCCATCCCGATGATCGTTCCGGTGAGAATGCCGGGGAGCGCTAGGGGCAGAATGTGGTGGAACACGACTTGCACCTTGCTCGCGCCAATCGCGAGCGCTGCATCGCGGATCGAAGGCGGCACCGCTTTGACCGCGTTGCGGCCCGAAATTACAATAACGGGCATTGTCATCAGTGCGAGCGTCATGCCACCTACAAGCGGCGCAGAACGCGGTAGCCCCATGAAGGTCAGGAACACCGCAAGTCCCAACAGCCCGAAGATAA
>JANOQL010000392.1:0-4946 GCA_031414835.1 Sphingomonadales bacterium
CGCCTGCAAAGCCCGCTCTTGTGCGCAACATAAGTGCAGCATTTTTCCATGCGATGACGCTGAGGCCATGCGTGCGCACCCCGCCGATGAGCGCCGCTGCAATGGCTTCGGATCGCAACGTCATGTCACGGCCTTTTGCCAGAACGATTGCGCCGAGCCTGCGCCCTGTCATGGCTTCGACGCGGCCTGTTTGCGGATCGAATTTCGCGGTGGCGCTGCTTTCGATCTTGTCAGCGAACAGATGTTCGACCGTTGCCTGGTCGATCGCTGCGGCAGCAACGATCCGCGCGCCGCCTGCTGAGCCTTGGACATCGGCGACCGCCAGCCATTGGCTGCGCGCGAGCGGGCTGGCGGCATCGATTTTGTAGCCGCGACCGCCTGTTGCCGCCCAATGTTCGCCGCTGGCATCCCGACGCTTTGCAACCCGGTCAGGAAAGGCGAGTGCGATGCAAATGGCAATGTCCTGATCGGTCGAAGGCCTTGGAGTGGCCGATGGTTCGACCATCGAATGCCACCTTTTGGCCAGTCTGCGCGCGGCGTCTGCACGTGAACCCCGGTCGGATCGCCAGCGCGACAGGCGGACTTCGAGATCGGGATCTGTTCCGCCCAGCCCACGTTCGGACAGCAGCGCCGCGACCTGCGATGCTACAGCGCCAAGCCCCATAGCGGACGCAGCGATCTGCATATTCGCCAGCCGTGGCGGCATCGGGAGCTTTGCCATCGCGCGTCCGTGATCGGTTGGGCGGCCGTCTTCATCGATGGCATCGAGATCGCGCAAACGTGTCCGCGCTTTGGCAATCGCTGCGGGGGGAGGCGGATCGAGCCACCGCAATGCGGCCGGATCGATCACACCCCAGATCGCGCAATCGAGCACCAGCGATGACAGATCGGCCTCGAGGATTTCGGGCGGATCGAACCGCAGCAATCCTGCCGTGGCTGCCTCTTCCCACAATCGGTAGGCAACGCCCGGCCCCTGCCTTGCGGCGCGACCCGCGCGCTGCGTCGCTGCCGCCTGACTGACCCGTTCGGTCACAAGCTGCGTCGTGCCTGCCGCCCGGTCATACCGCGCGCGGCGAGCAAGGCCTGAATCGATGACAATCCGCACGCCGTCGATCGTCAGGCTGGTTTCGGCAATGCTAGTCGCGAGGATGATCTTGCGGCCTGAACTCTTGCGGATCGCGGCGCGCTGTGCGGCGGGTTCGAGCGTGCCATGGAGCAGATGGATTTCCGCTTTCACGCCTGCCAGCCGTTCGGCGGTGCGCTCAATTTCTCCGACGCCCGGAAGAAAGGCGAGAATATCGCCATCCTCATCACCCAGCGCCCGGCGGATTGCGGCGGCCATCTCGTCCTCGATCCGCGCTTCGGCACGCCGCCCGATATGCCGCAGCGTCAACAGGTGCGATCGGCCTTCGCTTTCGATGACGGGCGCATTGCCCATCGCTTCGGCAAAGCGCGCGCCGTCGAGCGTGGCGGACATGGCAATCAGCCGCAGATCGGGCCGAAACGCGGCCTGCGCATCGAGCGCCAGCGCCAGCCCGAAATCGCTGTCTAGGCTGCGTTCATGGACTTCATCGAACAGCACGGCCGAAACGCCCGCCAGTTCGGGATCGGCCTGGATCCGGCTGCGGAATATGCCTTCGGTCAGCACGAGGATGCGCGTGTCCGTCGACTGGCGGCTGTCCATCCGCGTCGTGTAGCCAATGGTCTGGCCGACCGGCTCGCCTGCCAGTTCGGCCATCCGCTCGGCCGCTGCGCGCGCGCCAAGGCGGCGGGGAGAGAGCAGCAGGATTTGCCCGCCGCACCAAGGCTGATCGAGAAGCGCGGGGGCGACGGCAGTGGTCTTCCCTGCACCAGGCGGGGCAATGAGGACGGCGTTTGCATCCGGTAGCAAAGCGCCACAAAGCTCGGGCAAAACGACTTCGACCGGCAGCATCAATTGAGATCGTTAAGTTCGCGCCTGCCGTTTACCACGCGATCAATCCACACCAATTGCGTCTCGATATGATAGACAATGATGTAATTGCGCTCGAAATTTATGGATCGGACATCATCGCGTACTTCCGGACGCGGCGTTCCGCGCTGGGGGAAATTTTCCAGCGTCGCCAGCTTTGCTTCTATGCGGTCGATAAAGGCCCGGGCGGTATCGTCGTTTGCACGATCAGCAACCCAGCGCCTGATAGCAACCAAATCATCAAATGCTCGGTTGGTCAATTTAACATCAAATTGAATTGTCACCGGATAGGTGTCGCCCGGATTCGCTCGAATGCTTCTTCGAGCGGGATGCCCGGTCCGGGGTCTGCGAGCGATTCTTCTACCATCGCTTTCAGCTTCGCATCGAACAAGGCTTCGCGCCGTTCGATTTCGCGCAAGCCCTCAAGCACGACCTCGTCCATCGTTTCATAACGGCCATTCGCGATCCATGAGCGCGCTTTCTCGCCCATGCTACCCAACGTCACCGAAACTATATCCGCCATTTCGACCTCCAATAAGACGTACAGGTATCAGAAGCTGCGAATTGGCTCAATAACCGCGGGCAATCGCGAACTCTACCGCTTCGGTCATTGCGGCTTTGGCGGGGCTTGCGGGGAAGGGCCCGAGTGCGTCGATCGCACGTTTGCCGAAATGGCGTGCGCGCTCGATTGTGTCTCCCACGGCATTGGTTTGCCGGATCAGGCGCTGCGCTTCGGCAAGATCGGTATCGGCGATCCGGCGGCCTTCCATGGCGGCCTGCCAGAATTTCCGGTCCTCAGCATCGCCGCGCGCATAAGCGAGAATGACGGGCAACGTCATCTTGCCATCACGGAAATCATCGCCGACGCCTTTGCCCATTGTTGCTTCGTCGGACACATAATCGATTGCATCATCGACCAGCTGGAACGCGATGCCGAGATTGCGACCATAGCTGTCGAGCGCCTCTTCGACCGCCGGATCGCGTTCGGCAACGACCGCTGCGATGCGGCACGCGGCAGCGAAGAGCGCAGCGGTTTTCGATCCGATGATCTCGAGATAGCGATCTTCGGTGGTTGTGATCTGGCGTTGCGCGGTCAGCTGGTTGACTTCGCCTTCGGCGATCACCGCGCTCGCGTTCGACAGGATCTTAAGCACCTTCAAACTGCCGTCCTCGACCATCAGTTCGAACGAGCGGCTGAACAGGAAATCGCCGACGAGCACGCTGGCGGGATTGCCCCAGATGATGTTCGCGGTGCGCCGCCCGCGCCGCAAGTCCGATCCATCGACCACATCGTCGTGAAGCAACGTCGCGGTGTGGATAAACTCGACCGCAGCCGACAATTTGTGGTGGCGCGTTCCCGGATAATCGAGCAACCGCGCACTGGCGAGCGTCAGCATCGGGCGCATCCGTTTGCCGCCACCTGCGATCAGATGGCCCGCAAGTTCGGGAATCAGCGGGATATCCGACTGCATCCGGTCGAGGATCACAGCGTTGACCTGGTTCATTTCGGCAGCAACCAGCGCGATCAGCGGATCGAGCGTAGGCGTGCGCGGCGTCAGGCGGTGGATCGTTGCAGTCATGTTTCGCCTCTGCGCAACGCGAGCATCAAAGGCAAGTGCCGACGCTGCGAACGCGGATGCAACGCTTGCATTTCGCGTCCGATGCCCGAAAGGTTCATCGCAGGAGGGCGCATGGCAGTTACATCACTCGAACAGTATCGCAGGAGCATCGATAATATCGATGCCGCACTGGTCTACATGCTCGCCGAACGCTTCAAGGTCACGCAGTCGGTCGGGCGTTACAAGGCTGAACACGGATTGCCGCCCGCCGATCCCGGGCGCGAGGAGCGGCAGATCAGTCGATTACGCGCGCTTGCCGCCGATGCCGAACTCGATCCCGATTTCACCGAGAAATTCCTGCGCTTCATCATTGAAGAGGTGATCCGGCATCACCAGCAGATCGGGGCCGACAATGGTTGATTATGCGATCTTTGACTCTGCGTCGGCCTGTGCGCTTGCCGCTGCGACGCGCGCTTCTTAATTCTGCATCATGGCAAACGATCCCTATTCCACTCTTGGCGTGAGCAAAGGCGCGACTGAGGCTGACATCAAAAAGGCCTATCGCAGCCTCGCCAAGGAACTGCATCCCGACACCAACAAGGATAATCCCAAATCGGCCGAGCGGTTCGGTCGCGTGACGCAGGCCTATGATCTGCTGTCCGACAAGACCAAGCGCGCCGCGTTCGACCGTGGCGAGATCGACGGCGATGGCAATCCGGCCAATCCGTTTGCAGGCTTTGGCGGCGGCGGACAGCGGCCCGGCGCTGGCGGATATGAATTTTCATCCGATGGCATCGACGTCGGCGATTTGTTCGATGGACTGTTCGGCGGGCGTAATCGCGGGGGATCTGGCGGATTCGGCGGACGTCCGGGGCCAGCGCCCAAGGGCGCCAATGTTGGCTACAGACTGACAGTGCCGTTCGAAGATGCCGCGACGCTGAAGCCGCAGCGGATCACGTTGCGCGATGGCAAGACAATCGATCTCAAGCTGCCGCCTGGCGTTGAAGGCGGAACCCAGATGAAGCTGTCGGGCAAGGGCGATCCCGGCCCGGGTGGGGCAGGCGATGCCATCGTTACAATCGAGGTGCAGCCGCACGGATTTTTCGTGCGCGAAGGCGTCAATGTGCGGCTGTCGCTGCCGGTCACGCTGGCAGAGGCAGTGGCCGGCGCGAATGTGAAGGTTCCAACGGTCGATGGCCCCGTCATGCTCAAGATCGCGCCGGGATCGACATCGGGCCAGACATTGCGGCTGAAAGGGCGCGGCTTCACAGGCAAGAGCGGATCGCGCGGCGATCAGCTTGTGACGTTGATGATCGATCTGCCGAAAGACGATGCCGCTCTCGCCGCGTTTGTTGCCGAATGGAACGACGCCCGCAATCCGCGCGTTGCGCTGGGGGTATGAGGCCGGAGTCGAACGAAACACCCGAAGCCAGGGC
>JANOQL010000393.1:0-3976 GCA_031414835.1 Sphingomonadales bacterium
GTGTCGGGCACGCCGTAATCAATGTGCTTGGCGGCGATTTGCGCGGCAAACGCGTTCATGTCGATCAAGGTGTCTACCTCGCCCCGGTTCGCGATTGCACTTCCAATCAGCCGGATGCGTCGACCCGATGTGTGGTGGCCCATCAGGCGGAAGAGAACAGCTTGGGCAGTATCGCTGGCGTGTCCCGCTTCGAACAGAATCACCGCATCGGGCAGTTCGCGAAGCAGCCGCTGCTGAATGGCATCGGGCATTGGGCCTAGCGCGCGGGCGTTCCAGCTTTGGTGCAGCTGCGTTGCGAGCGGCACGCAGGCGTCTGCGAAGCCGTAGGGCAGAAATGCGCGTTCATCCGGGGCATATTGGCCTTGCCCTGCGCGCAGTTCGCCGAGTGGCGGATGGAGACTTGGCGGCGACAAGTCACACGCCCGGTCGGTTACCTCGACCTCACGGACGATTCGGCCCTCTTCGCGCCAGACCCAACGGTGCAGCCGCCAGCTTTTGTCGGCAGCGGCAATGCCGATCACATCGCCAAGATCGGCTGTGACAGTGATTTCAGTGGCATTGCGCGAGACCCAATTGACGGAGATTGCGTCGCGGCCTTTGATCACGCCCAGGCTGTCCTCATGCACCGCGCGATGGCTATGGCTTTGCGCAACGCGGCTGGCATCGCCCTGCCAGAGAGCGGTTTCGAGCGTGGCCAGCAGGCTCACAACCCGCCTTCCATCTGGCGCATGAGAGCGACTTCGTCGAATATCGTGACTTCATCGACAATCACGCCGTGCGCCACGCGCCAGTGCGTCACGCCAAGGATGTAGCAGGCCTCGCCAGTGGGCGCGCCATAGAGTGCGGGGCCATCGTGCGTTCCCGCCATCTCCCAGCGGACGGCGATCATGCCATCGACTGCGGCGACATGCTGAACGGCAAAACGTGCATCGCCGAAGCTGCCGACAAGAGCGGTGAACCAGCCAGTAATCTCGCCTAAGCCAAACAGCCGCCGCCCGCCCGGCCCTTGCCAATGTGCCGCGGGCGAATAGGCATCGCGCACCGTTCCGAAGCGGCGATGGTTCAACACGCGGTCAAAAAACGCATGTGCAAACTCGGTTGCATTCGAATGCAAATCGGGGAGTGGCCCTGTCGGGAACGGAGTCGCGGGCAGATCGCGGATCGCCGCCATCGCCGCCTGCCGCCACTCTGCCCGATGTTCGCTTTTTGCGCGGTCGGCTTCGGCATGAATCCGGGCAACGGCGCGGGGGTGGTACCCCAATTGCAGCGCCATGTGGCTGTAATCGCGGATAAGCCATTCCTCGACGATCAGATTGGCCTTGCACAGGCAATCGGCAATCGTTGTGAAGGTAATCCGCTTGCCTGTTGCAGGCCCGAGTTCGGACGTGCCGAGATTGGTCGCGGTCGAGGTGATCCGGTGCGAAGACAGATAGCCAGCCTTCCCTTCATCGGACCAGATCACAGCCTCCCCGGTCAGCGTGCGATCGGGGAATGCACTCAATGTCCGCGCGGTTCCGGCAATCACCCCGTCCATGCCGACTGCTGGGCCTGTCATCATATGCACCACAATGTCAGGCGCATAATGCGTCGCGATCAGCCCCACATCCTTCTGCTCCCAGATGCGATGGGTGCAGCGCAGGATATACTCGACGATGTCGGCATATTCGGGATCGAAGCCAGGGATCGCGTGACGCGGATCGCCTTGCGGGGCGAGGATTTGCGCAATATCGCGGCCGCCGACGTTCGGGATCGCGTTCATCGTCCGACGGTGTAGAGGACCGCACCTGTATCGCTTGTCAGCCAGTGCGAAAGGCCGGGCGGGACGCTGATCGTATCGCCAGTTCCAAGGTCGATTGTGTCGCCATCCCAGATGAGCGTCGCACTCCCTTCATGAATGAACAGCACATGCGCGTGATCATAGCGGTAGACGGCGCTCGCGTCTCGCAGGTCGAGCATGATGCGGTCGAGCGTGAAGCCAGGACCATCGCCGAGCGGGGCAGCATCGCCGATGATGGCTGTGCCTTTCGCTCCGGCTCGCCAGACAAAGGCTTGCGCCTCCTGCGCACTCGGCACCCAGAGCGCTGCCGCTTGTTCGGGCGTCGTGCGCGGCATCGGGGGCGTTTCGGTTGGGACCAACTGGCCGCCGACCGTATCGACCAGCTCGCCATTTTGAAGCAGCACCAGTCCGAAATCGGAGGCCATGTCGAACACATCGGGTGCCCATGTCACCCGCCCGGGATCGTCGCTGCCAAGAATGGCAAACAGGAATGCGTCTTCATTGCCGACATTGGTGAACCCGCGAAACATGCCGGTGGGCAGTGAAATAACGTCGCCAGGATTGCAGACGATCTGCACATTATCGCCATGTTCGCCGATGTCGAAGCGCCATTGGCCGGTGTGGACCACAAACACCTCGGCTGTATCATGGCTGTGTTGTGAATTGACGCAGCCCGGCGGCTGGCGCGCACCGCCGATGTTGAAGCCGTGCGGCTCGGCGATATGGACATGCTGATCGGGATTTTCCGACACGCCTGGCCCGATAATCGTGAAGTTTTCCTTGGCCTCGCTGCCGGGCGACCGGCAATCGATGAACGCATTGTAGCAGGGGCGGAGATCGGCATAGCGCACCAGTCGTGCCGCCATATCCGATGCGGTCCAGATCGTATCGCGCCGGAGGGCTGTGCTTGCCATTATTCTCTCGCGAAAGTGCCGATGATTTAACGGGTTTACGGCGATTGCATTCGAAGTCAATAATACGTGACCGAGGGAGGATGAATGCTCGACACCGCTGCTTACCGCGCCGCGATTGCGCGCGAACCGATTCCGTTGGGGCTTTATGCAAGCGATGCGCTGTTCGGGCTGTCATCGCCCGGAGACGGTGTTGACAGCGCGGCCATGCTTGATGCCGAATTGCGCACATCGTTCCCCGATCTCGACCGCCGCACGCAGATTTGCCTCGAAGGCGATTTCAACGGCGGCCACTGGTTTGCGACCTGCGGACATTTCGTCGGTCGGTTCGCGCACCCACTTTGGGGCATCGAGGCCGACGGAAAGCCGCACTGGCTGCGCTATGGCTGGTTTGACAGGGTCGAAGGCGATCGCATCGCCGAAAGCTATATCATCCTCGATCTTGCACAACTGATGATCGATACCGGGCAATGGCCGTTTGCGCCCGAGCTTGGGCAAAGCTGGTTTCCGGCACCTGCAACGCATGACGGCTGCAATCCCGGCGATGTCGGCAGCGAAGGCAGCCTCAAGCTGGTCGAGGCGATGATCGGCGGCTTGATGCAATATGACCGGCAATCGCTGACGTCGATGGGAATGCCGCGGTTCTGGACGCCACAGTTCCTCTGGTACGGACCTGGCGGGATCGGCAGCGCACGGGGCCACAAGGATTATGAACGCGCACATCAGCAGCCATTTTTGACGGCATTCCCAGATCGCGTCGGCGGCAATCACAAATGCCGGATCGGGAAGGGCAATTATGTCGCTTCGACCGGATGGCCGAGCATTAACGCCACGCATTCGGGCGATGGCTGGCTGGGGCTGCCCGCAACGAACAAGCGAGTCACGATGCGCGTGATGGATTTCTGGCGGAGGGAGGGTGACAAGCTCGTCGAAAACTGGGTGTTCATCGATATGATCGACCTGTTGCGCCAGATCGGTGTGTGCCCGATCGCGCGCGCTGCCGAAATGCGGGCGGTGTCGGCTTGACCGCCGCGATGCTCGATGCGCGCGAATTGAGCGCGGCGCGACGATTTGGCGCATTGGCGTTTCTGCTGGTCGCCTATTTCTTTTACGCCTGGTCGTGGAACACCGTCGATATCTTGCGGCCCTACATCAAGGCGAGCCTCAACCTGACCGACCTGCAGGCGGGGTCGAGTTACACGCTGCAATCGGCAGGCGCGATCGTTGGCGCGGTGGTGATGGGGCAGGTCGCGGACAAGATCGGGCGGCGCAACGCGCTGGTCATTTC
>JANOQL010000394.1:0-2464 GCA_031414835.1 Sphingomonadales bacterium
AGAACGGCATAGAGCCGCATCCCGAGAAACAGCGCAATCATGGCGAAAATGACGATACTGAGCACAACCGCCTCCAAATCCTGAAACTGTAACATAGGCACGACGCGACGATCTTTCAAACGTCTATTCACTAGGGTTTGCTGTTGCCTTTGCGGCGAATGGCTTTGCGGCCATTGCCCTTCCAAGCCGCCGCTGCTAGGCGCGCCGCCACACAACGTGTTGCAATCGGGACAGACAAACACATGGCAGACGAAGCTGGCAGCGAACCGCTGGCCAATGGCGAAGATACCGCCCCCGCAGTGGGTCTGATCTCGCAATATGTAAAAGACCTTTCGTTCGAAAATCCGAACGCACCTGCCGTTTTTCAATGGCAAGGGCAGCCGCAGATCGACGTAGGCTTCAACATCGGATCGAACCAGGTCGCCGACGATGTTCACGAAGTGCTGATGAAGATCGAAGTTCGCGCGACTTCTGCTGACAAGGTCGCCTTTGCGGTAGAGCTTGAATATGCAGGGCTGTTCGGCATCCGCAATGTGCCCGAAGATCAGATTCAGCCCTTTTTGCTGGCCGAAGCGCCGCGGTTGATTTTCCCCTTTGCGCGGCGTGTGCTCGCCGATGCGGTTCGCGATGGAGGTTTTCCACCGCTGATGCTCGAACCCATCGATTTTGGCGCGCTATTTTTGCAGCAGACCGCTCAGAACGATGCGATGTCGAGCGCAGCTATCGAAGGCAATGCGTGATACCCGCCCTGCCTGACGGCGGGACCGACCACCTGTGAAGATTGCTGGCGCCTTCGGCACGATCGGCGCGCTGACGATGGTCAGCCGTGTCCTCGGTTTTGGCCGTGAGATGATCGCGTCGCGCGTGCTCGGCGCAGGGCCAGCCGCCGAAGTGTTCGCACTTGCCTTCCTGATGCCCAATCTGTTTCGCCGCTTGTTCGGCGAAGGCGCATTTTCAAGCGGGTTTGTTCCGCTGTTTTCGAAGCGGCTGAACGGCGGCAAAGGAATCGAAGACGCCAAGGCGTTTGCCGAGGAAATCCTCGCAGTTTTCGCGCCAGTGCTGATCGCGATCACGCTGCTGCTGATCGTTTTTATGCCGGGCTTCATCGGCCTCATCACTGATCCGAGCTGGAAATCGGGTGATGGCCGTGTCGATGCGGCTATCGAACTCACGCGGATCACAATGCCATACATGGTGCTGATCTGCCTTGTGTCCTTGGCGTCGGGAGTGGTGAATTCGCTCAACAGGTTCGCTGCCGCGGCATTTGCGCCTGCGCTGCTCAACATGGCGCTGGTAGCGGCATTGTTGGTGGCCAACGACGGCGGCTATGCAACATCGCGGGCAATGGCATGGGCCGTGATCGTCGGTGGTGTCTTGCAGATCGCGTTATTGTGGTGGTCGATGAACAAGGCGGGCATCCGTCTGCGCCTCCGCATCCCCCGGATGACCCCGGCGGTGCGCGAACTTGTGCTGCTCATCCTGCCTGCCACACTGGCGGGCGGCATTTATTATATCAGCCAGTTTTTTTACGCGCGCTTTGCGACAGGGATCGATGGCGCGCTTGTCTATCTGGGGCAGGCTGACAGGCTCAACCAGCTGCCGCTCGCGATCATCGGATCGGCGCTCGGCACTGCTATTCTGCCATCTGTCAGCCGCGCAATTGCATCCGAAGACGGCAAGGAAGCGGCGAACATTCAAGGGCAGGCGTTCGAGCTGGGGATGCTGCTGACGCTCCCGGCGACAGTTGCCCTCTGCGTCGCGGCGCATCCGATCGTAGCGCTGCTTTATCAAGGTGGGCGCTTTACCGCCAATGACGCGGCCAACACCGGCCTTGTCCTGTCGATCCTTTCGGCGGGGCTGCCAGCCTATGTCGCGATCAAGGTGCTCGTGCCGGGGTTTTATGCGCGACAGCAGATGTGGATGCCGGTGCTGATCGGCGTTGCGTCGCTTGTCATCGGGGTGTCGATGAATTTCGTTCTCGTTCCGCAATTCGGGCTGCCTGCGCTGCCGTTCAGTACAGCGTTCGCCGCATGGCTCAATGCGATGGCGCTTTACAGCGTTCTCCACGCGCGCGGCGATTTCCGCCTGACCGGCAAAGTCGCGTTTCGCATTTCGCGCCAGCTGGTTGCGGCCATTGCGATGGGGGCGGCACTATGGGGCGTGCAATATGGTCTTGCCCCGATATTGCCGGATAGCAGTGCCGGGCGGTTGGCTATGGTTGTCGCAGTGGTGGCAACGGGGCCGCTCGTCTACTTCGGGCTCGGCTGGATGATCGGCGCGATCAACCGCGGCGATGTTAAGCTGCTTTTGCGGCGCAACCAAAAGGTTCAGGACTGATGCGCGTCGTTTCCGGTATTCAGCCTACGGGCAATCTGCACCTCGGCAATTATCTCGGCGCGATCCGCAATTGGGTTCGGATGCAGGATGAGGTGGAGGGAGCCAAAGGGCAGGCGCTGTTTTTCCT
>JANOQL010000395.1:0-9200 GCA_031414835.1 Sphingomonadales bacterium
TGACCGAGACGATCACCGCCGCATCGACTCGTTTGCATTCGCATCGTACGCTGCAGCAACGGCTGGAATATGAGCATCTGGTCGGACAGCCCTTCTTCAGGGTAGACCGCGAGCACGGCGCACGGACGCTGCACCTCAACACGGCGCATCGTTTTTTCGAGGAAATCTACGATAGCCGCATGTCGACGGCGGAACTGCGCTCAGCGCTCGAGATCCTCCTCTTCTCGCTTGGCGACGTCATGCTCGAGGGTCCGGACGATGACCGGCAACGGGCTTCCGACCAACTCCAGTCCTGGTCAAAACGTCTGGATCTTGCCTTGGGGATGTTGGCCGAACACCTGAGCGTCGGCGACGGCACGGATGTCGGCGTGGCAGCCTGGTCGGACGAACTTCCCTAGCTAGGAGGGCCCCTTTGGGCTACGGTCCGCAGGGGCCGCTTGCGCGGCCCCTTGTGATTCTGGGGTTTGAGTGTCCACCGACGAGAAACTATTTGGTCCAGGCCGTTCGCGCGCGTTTTCCCCCTACTTGGCTCCCGGGGAACGCAAGCAACTTCATGACCTGCTGAACCCCGGCGCCGCTCTTCCCGCCAGCTTCGCCGACGAATTGCGGACTCTGGCGCGGCGCTATATCGATGATGGCGACAGCATAAAACTGCGGGCGGTTTGTCTGCTCGTCGCCGATCTTTGCGAGCAGGGCTGGCAAGTGGCGGTGGATTCGGACCGCATCACCTTCCAGCCCCCGGGCATTTCCCGAACGGGCGAACAGTCCGTCGACGACATCAAGGTTCGGGTTCGGGCGACCCTTCAGAGCGCCCGGGCGCGTCAACTGCAGGAACCATCGGTTCGCAATTTCCTCATCCGGGTCGAAAGGCGCACGTTCCGATCTGGCCATCGCGCTTCGATTATCGATCTGATCGACAACGGGGCGTCGCTCGCTAAGGCTCTGCGGTCGATCGAACATCTGCCCGACGACGATCGGGAGATCGCCCTGAAAGGGATCATCGACCCTGTCGTCGAGATCGCCGAGGCCGGCGCAAAGTGCGCCGATACCGGGCTGCCCCTGATCGATATCTGGCGGTACTTCCGACACACCTGGGCGCACGAATACCGCTCTATCCCCGGCCGTCAGATGATGGTCCTGATCCGAAACGCGGCTCGGCCGTTACGTCCGGTCATGGGGATCGCCATGCTCGCCAGCCCGGTCATGAGGTTGGCGGCCCGGGACAAGTGGATCGGGTGGCTTCGCGACGCAGCTGAGGAGCGTGTGCGCTCCGAGGTCTGGGACGCGGGTGATTTCGGCGCGTCGCTGATGCGCCGGATCGACTCGTCCATAGACGCCGTGCGCTGGGATGACCTCGCGAGCCGCGATGAGATCGCCGATCCAGGTGAGACCGTGGCGTTGCGGTTGGAGCAAAGGGCTGCCGGCGCCGCCTTTGCGCGGGATCAGCAACTCCGCGACCATTACGAAATCCACCGTGATGCTGACGGCCAGGTAAGGCCGCACCGCGGGGTTCTGAAAAGTGCCCAGCCGGACTCCGACTGGCGCGCCGCCTCCGAAGATCTGCTGTTCGTCCGCAAGCGCGCCGAGAGCCTTGCACAACTGCTTTTTGCGAAGGGCATGTTGAAGGGCGCGGACCTGGTCCGTGAGCCGGCGGCCGGGGTGGAGCGTCTTTTTGCGACGCGCAGCGGGCAGCGGGCTTTGGACATCGCCCTTGCCGAGTTCCGTAAGGCGGGCTTGTCCAGCGAGGTTGCTGACGTCAGCATTTGTGGTGCTGTTCACCCCTACAATGAACTGCTCGGAGGCAAACTCGTTGCGCTACTCCTGACGTCTCAGGAAGTCAGGGACGCCTATTCGCGGCGTTACGGCGGGCAGACGAGTGTCATCGCCTCGCAGATGGCGGGGCGTGCGATATCGAAGCCTGCCGATCTCAAAATCCTGACGACGACCAGCCTTTATGGGGTGGGCTCCAGCCAGTACAACCGGCTCGTTCTTCGCGCCGATGACCACCCGGGGCTTCCCTTCGACATTAAATGGGGCGCGATCGGCAAGAGCCTGACGGGTGGATTTGGCACCCTGCACTTAGGCGGCGAGACCGCTCAGGCGTTGAGAAGCATGGCGATGTCCCGTCACGACGCGCGGCGGGTCAACAACCGGTTCGGTGAAGGCACAAGCCCTAGGCTGCGGCAAATTCGGGAAGGTCTTGATGCGTTGGGGCTGAAGAGCGACGCGATCCTGCACCATGCGACGCCGCGGATTTTTTACGGGTGTGAACTCAGCCCTGGGTCGAGGTCGGCGCTGCTGAATCTAACACCGGCGACCGACACCTATGCGACCTGTCCTGACATCGGTGCCGCTTGGCGGCGTCGATGGGTCATGAATCGGGCCCGCCGCGAGGAGACGCTGCAGGCGCTCGAAAGGCTGGGGCCGACCAGTGTCCGGGCAAGCCTGCATGCCGACGCGGATGGTCAGTTTCTGCTGCCTATAGATGGCGGATAGGTAGGCACGCGCTCGCGCCTCGCTTTGATGACTTGTGACAAAACCTCTGATAAATGCGCGATCGATTAGAGGATTTGTCACATGCCGCCCGCGTCGGATTCGCAAAGGGTCCAACTCAGAAATCTGCTCGACGCCCGGAGCATGATGCGCGCGCAGGAACTGCGTGAAGCTGGGATCAGCCCGCAAACGATCGCTCGCGCCGTCGAGACCGGGGAAATCGAACGCATATCGCGTGGGGTTTACCAAAAGCGTGGATCCGAGATCGAGGAAAACCAAATCCTCGCCGAGGCCGCCATACGCGTGCCCAAGGGCGTGATCGCGCTTGTGTCCGCGCTCGCCTTTCATGGCCTGACCGATCAAATGCCGCGCCGCATCTGGATGGCCATCGGCACCAGCGACTGGGCGCCGGTGCAGTCCTATCCCCCGATGCGCATGGTGCGGTTCGCTGAGCGTTACCTGCGCCAGGGCGTGGAGAACCATATGATCGCTGGCCTTGAGGTCCCGATCTATTCAGTCCCGAAGACCCTTGCCGATCTCTTCCGCAATTCGAAGCTGGTTGACCGGTCGGTCGCCGTAGAAGGCCTGCGGGCCGCCATCGAACAACGCAAGGCGACCCCAAGTGCAATCGCTCAAGGCGCGAAAGCCGGTGGCGCTTGGAAGGTCATGCAACCCTATCTTGAGGCGCTCACGTCCAATGGCTAAAGCCCCGACAAACATGGCGAAGTCCGTCAAGGATCGGCTGCTGAACATCGCTCGCCAGGAAGGCCGAGTGTTCGACGTTCTGTTGGTCCGGTTCGCGCTGGAACGTCTGCTTTACCGGCTATCGGTCTCGAAGCATCGCGACCGTTTCGTTCTGAAGGGCGGGATGCTGGTCGCGGTCTGGGTTGAAGACGACAACCGCGTGACCCGAGATGCAGACTTCCTCGGACATGGCGATCCCGACCCTGAACGCCTGGCCGCCGATTTCCGGGAGATCATGGAGATCGAGAGCGACGACGGCCTCGTATTCGACCTAGATGCTTTGGCCGCGACAGCCATCCGCGAGGAGATGGAATATGGCGGCACCCGCCTCAAAACCGCAGCCTATCTCGAGAAGACGCGCATTCCTGTGACGATCGACATCGGCTTTGGCGACGCTTTGGCTGATGCGACGCAGCAACTGGATTATCCGACCCTGCTGGATCTCCCTGCGCCTAACGTGCGTGCTTATCCGCCCGCCACGGTGATCGCCGAGAAGTTCCAGGCGATGGTCGCGCTTGGCGTCCTGAACGGACGGATGAAAGACTATTACGATCTGTGGGCGATTCCGCGCGCGCTCGACATTGCCGCTGATGATCTGGACGCGGCTATCACCGCGACGTTCAAGCGCCGCCAGACGGCGATCCCGGCGGAAAGGCCGCCGGGGCTTTCGGCCGAAATGGTCGATGACGAGGTCAAGCAGCGCCAATGGCAGGCCTACGCGGCATCGGTCGAGCTTGAGAACGTCTCTCTTCAATCGATCGTCGACAAGGTGTGGGAGCTCGTCGGACCGTCATGTGCGAGGATCCTGGCGAAAGCAGCGGCGGCCTGATTTCCGCTAACGGTGCGGAGAGGGGCGTTCGCATGACACGTCTGGGACATAGCCTCGCTAACAGTGCAGCGCCTTGCTATGTGGATGACGGTACTTTTTTCGAGTCTTGCCGCAGGCTCGTGTCGCGGCATATTGGGCTCAAGACGCGCAATCGACGCCGATAGATGCTGAAGCCGCGAAAAAAAGTTTTCGTCCGATTTTCCAATAAAATCAAAAGCGTAGCATTTTGACGGCCTCACAGTCGGCAACGGACCGTCAAGAGGGATCAAAACTTCTTATTTCTCAGGGGTTTATGGGCGAATTAAACAATCGAGTGGGAATAGGATCGTTGTCGCAGATGGTGCCAACCGAACCTAGCTGACAAAGCTTCACACCAGTCTATCGGGCAAGCATGATCGCCGATTCTGCGCCTATCCGCGATAGATTATGGCAATGCTCACAAAAAAACGGGCCCGCCGATATGGCGAGCCCGTCGTTTCAACTAGCTGTTTCCCGACCCGGGGTTAACCGATGCCAGGTTCAAAGCCATAGGTGTAATAGGTCGTTCCCGAGACGGTGTTTTCACCGAGGAAAACCAGCTTTGTGATAACTTCGCCGTTGTCACCGAAAATGGCAACATTCCCGCTGCTGACGTTGTTACCGACTTCGGTGGGAAGCTGAAGGATGTTATCCTGGCCGAAACCCACTGACCCATCCATATTCTTATCACGAAGCGCACTTGTGGTGACGAACGTGTCGCCAGCGCCAAAACCCTGGATTACATCGGTTCCAGCCACACCACCGGTCAGGCTGACGCCCAAAGCGGTGTCATAGAAGAACGTGTCGGCTGTGCCGGCTGTGCCGAACGACACGTCTGCGGTCACTTTGCCTTCGATCGCGCCCTTTGGCTTCACGACGGCAGTTGCATAGACATAATATCCGGTGTCAACGTCTTGCCCCAAAACGCGGACGCCCTGGCGCGCGCTGGCGCCCATGTCGATTTCATCGAGACCAGTCGCACCCGCGAAGGTGTCGAGGCGCTTGTCACCGCCATAAGTGATGATGCCATTGCCGCTGCTGTCAACGAGCGCAGCCTTGGTAAACAGCGTATCATTGCGACCGAAGGCAAGGAAGTCGGTGCCAGTGTTCGTCGTGTTATCGACGAAGAATGCGTCGTTGCCAGCGGTGCCGAGACGTGATGCCGAAGTGCCGTCATCGGCACCGGTCAAGGTTATGGTATTATAAGCCATTATTGATACTCCAAGGCGGGGGTGGTGGACGTAATCTTGTGCGGTCTGCGTGAGTACGACCCTCATCGCCGCGTGGTGTGATTGTTAACACAAGATTAAATATGCCTCTAGACTTTGAGCAGATTTATTTTGCACTGCAACACATGGTATGAATACGACATTATCTCGAAATACTGTTTCAATTCATAGGTTTGTGCAAACGTGATTTTGTTCCATCAAAAATTCTTTTTCGGAATGATGGTTAACTCAGATACGAAATTGTGCGGTGCGATTCGCCCGATTCGCAACACGATCTAGCGGACCACCAATCCCGCGACACGCGCCAATCCGCCAAATAGCCCCCGATCTTCGCGGGCCGCCGCTTTGAACAGGGTGGCTGCTTCATGGGTCTCGCCCCGTCGCCATGCGCCTATTCCCAACCGGAACAGATCATAGGCCAACCTGGACGAGCGTTCGGCGAGCAGAAGCGCGGAGGCTCCATAACGATCTACCGGATCGCCATATCCTGCGTCGACGCTTCGCGCGCATTGCACGGCGAATGCCGACAGTTTCTTCTGCAAGATCACCTTATCGCCTGAGCGGCTGACGCTGCCGGGAAGATTGAACCGGCGATACAAGGTCTCGGGAACGACCCGGTAGCCGGTATGAAGCCCCATCCGCAGCCACAGATCACGATCCTGCGCGAAGGCGAAAATCGGCCGATACCCGCCGACCGCTTCGAAGACCGAGCGCCGGAACATCACTTCGCCATGCGAAAACGGGTTGCCCTCAAGCGCAACTGAGCGCAGCGGCTGCGCCTCGTCCTTGTCCCACCCGCGCGGGCGCTTGATATCGCCGCGCGCTTCGATCCAGCAACTGACGACGCCGGTATCGGGATCGGAATCGAGAACTGCGGCTTGCCGCGCAATCCTTTCGGGGAGCGACACATCGCCCGAGCCATGGACCGCGATGTAATCGCCCGTAGCACTGGCGATCATGCGGTTCATCGTGACAACGAACCCGGCATTGGCTTGCGACAGGATAATCAGGCGTGGATCGTCGAACTTCCGCAATTCGGCGAGTGTTGCGTCGGTCGATCCATCGTCGCACAATATGATTTCGAGGTCGTCGTGCGTTTGGGCAAGCAGGCTTTCGATCGAAGTCGCAACATGATCGGCGCGGTTATACCAGACACTGACGATGCTGACGCGCGTCATCGATAATAATGCGTATACGCCCCGTAAAACGCGCCTTCGCCGATGCCTTCGCGCGCCTGCGCCTTGAGATCGACCTGCGTCAGCACGATCCCCGAAATGCGCGCGCCATGTTCATTGAGCAGATCGAGCGCCAGATTGGCAGCGCTGGCGGGCGTCTTGCGCCACCTGACTGCAAGCATCGTTGCATCGGCAACGCCAGCGACCACCCGGGCTTCGGCCACCGCGAGGACAGGTGCGGTATCGAGCACGATCAGATCGAAACTGTCGCGCAGATCGCCGAGCAACGCGGTCAGCCGGTCACCTGTAATCGCATCGTATTTGTCGGTATCGGCGGCGGTTTGCGGAAGCAGAAATGCGCCCGAGCGGCTGTCCTGCACCAGCGCCTGCGCCAGCTTGGTGCGATCCGCGATAACATCGACGAGGCCGGTGCGGACATCCTCAGCAAGCGAAATCGATGACGCGCGACGGCGAAGGTCAGTATCGATCAGCAAAACTTTCTGACCTGCCAGTGCGGCCGACCGCGCCAGACTCAACGCCAGTGTCGTCTTGCCTTCGCCAGGCAGCGCAGATGTGATCGCCACGACCTTCGCACCGCGATTTTCGAGCGCGACGCGCACCCCGCGAACCGCTTCGGCATAAGCAGACCCTTGGTGATCGATCAGATAGTCCGACGGCGAAAGCGGATCGCGTTTGGTCGCTTTCTTTCCGACAAGGCTCGAGACATCGGGAACAGACCCGAACAGCTTTGCCCCTGTCTTGCGCACGACGTCGCGTCCGCTTTCAAAGCTGTCATCGAACAGCCGCAGCAACAGCAGCACAAGTGTGCTCAGGATTGTGCCGACGACCAACGCGCCGATCGCAAACAGCCACGGATCGGGCGACACCGGGCGGGTTGGCACCAGCGCCCGCGCAATGATCGATGCCGTTCCGCTATCGGCGCCGACTTGCGCTGTGGCGGCACGATACTGATCGAGAAATGCGCGATAAAGCGCCTGCGCCGATTCGGCGTTGCGTTCGAGTTCGGCGAGCCGCACCGATGCGGCGGTTTGCGCATTGACTGCACCTTCGGCGCGCCCGATCGATCCAACGATCGACGATGTGCGGCCCGCGGCGGCCTGTGCTTCGCTGCGCAGGCTGGCAGTGGTCCGCGCGATTTCGGCACTGATCCGGGCGTTGATTTCCTGCGTCTGTTCATTGACGCGGAGCAAGTCAGGGTGGCGCGGGCCATAACGTTCGGCAAGCTCGGCACGGCGTACTGCCAGATCGGCCTGCTGACGACGCAAATCGCCAACGACGGGTGAATTGAGCGCACTGGCCAGCGTATCGCCGCCGCGCCCTGTTGCAAGCTGCCCGCGCGCGGTCGACAGCCGTGCTGCGGCCTCTGCCTCTTGCGCGCGTGCTTGGGCCAATTCGGTGTTGAGTGCCGAGATTTCGGACTGGCGGACCGAGCTGTCCTTGCTGGCATCGACAATGTTGTTGGCAATGCGATATTCGGCAACCGCCCGCTCGGCAATTGTCAGCTCGCCGCGCAGTTCACCCAGCCGCTGGCTTAACAAGGCCACCCGGCGTTCGCGTTCGCCGGTCTGGCTGCCGACGCTGTTGCTGCGATAGAGATCGACCAGCGTGTTGACGATTTGCGCAGATTGCTGTGCCGATGTGCCGCTATGGCTGATCGAGATGGCAAAAGACGTGCCTTCGCGACGAATATCGAGCCGAGCAATTAGCGCGTTGATCGCGGCCTTGCGCTGCGCTGCGGCACCGCCGATCACCTCGGCAAATGCCGGATCGTTTGCCAGTTTGAGCTTATCGACGACCGCAGACGCGAGTTCGGGCGCGCGCAACCGCTGAACCTCGGTATCGACTGCTGCCGAATCGGCTGTCAGCACCGGCACGCTGGCATCGGTCTGGACCAGATCTTCGCTCCGGCGTTCTACAGCGACACGTGCGGTGGCGCTGTAAACCGTGTCCTGCATGCCATAGAGCACCGCAGCGACAATTGCCGACAGCGCGAAGAGCGCAAGGATCAGCCACCAGCGCCGCCGAACAGCCGACGTGGCCCCGCGGAGGTCGAACAGCGCTGCTTCGCTCCCGCTTTCCGAATCGCCGTTCATCGTGTCGTGCTCCCGCCCCCAGCCCTGTTAGCGTTCTGTTAGGGACAATTTGTGCCGTGACAAGCCTCAGTAGGCTGCGGTCGTCTTGGCACCGAGCTGTCCGAGCTTTTCGACAAAGCCATTATATCCGCGTTCGATCTGCCACGCATCAAGGATGCGGGTTTGCCCTTGTGCCACGAGACCGAGCAGCGCGAGCGCCGCCCCGGTGCGCAGATCGAGCGCGCTCACCGTAGCCCCTGTCAGCCGCCCGCCACCGTCGAAGTGCGCCGCGCCATCCTGAATCCGGCCCGACACGCCCATCTTGGCGAATTCGGCGAGGTAACCGTAGCGATCGGCAAAGCGCAGATCGACGATGCGCGATTGCCCTGTGGCGCACGCGCCATACGCGGCGAACAACGGCTGCATATCCGAATTGATCCCTGGGTAGGGACCGGTGCTGATTTCGACCGGCAATGGCCGCCCGGACCGGACGATGATCCTGTCACGATCGGCAAAGATTCGCGCGCCGCTTTCGCGCAGAAAGATCAGCGGCACTTCAAGATCGACGCCTGGGAAATCGGCAATTTCAACATCGCCGCCCGTGATGACCGAGCCGACC
>JANOQL010000396.1:0-3701 GCA_031414835.1 Sphingomonadales bacterium
GTTGGCCAGGTGAGTGAGTTGAGTAGCCCCGTCCCTGGCCAGACGCCCGGATTGCAGAACCGCGTCCGCAGTGCGGTGTTCTGGCGTTCGGGAAGCCAGATCCTCTCGCAGATCGTCACCTGGACCGCGACGATCATCGTCGTCCGCCTGCTCGATCCGCACGATTACGGGCTGTTCGCGATGAGCCAGTCGGTGCTCGTCGCGCTCAATTTCCTCAACGGCCACAGCTTTGCCAGCTCGCTGATCCAGCAAGACACGGTTGACAGGCGCAAGATTGCGCAGGTGTTCGGACTGTTGCTGGTGTTCAACATCGTGTTGGCGAGCGCGCAAATGCTGGTCGCCCCATGGGTCGCAGCCTATTTCCGTCAGCCGATCCTGATCGATATGCTGCGGATACAGTCGCTGATCTATCTCATCACCCCGTTCATTGCGCTGCCAACCGTGCTGCTGGCGCGCAACCTCGATTTCCGCTCGCAAGCCAAGGCCGATCTGGCGGGTGCGTTTGCAGGTGCCGCAACCGCGCTCGCAGGCGCATGGAACGGATACGGCGTCTGGACCTTGGTCGTGGCGCCGATTGTCATGCTGATCGTGCGCGCAATTGGCCTCGGCCTTGCATCGGGCCGGTTGCCCTTTCCCGCATTCAACGTGTCCGGCCTCAATGGCATCCTCGGCTTTGGCTCGGCACTCGTCCTGTGCCAGTTTTTCTGGGTGATCCAGAGCCAGTCGGACATATTGATCGCGGGCCGGATTTTCGATCCGCACGATCTGGGGCTGTATTCGGAAGCCCTGTTCCTGACGCTGATCTTCACCGGCAAATTCATCCCGCCGCTCAACGAAGTGGCGTTTCCCGCTTATACACAGCTGGCCAAGGAAGGCGGCGATATCGGTCGCGCATTCCTCACCACCACGCGGATGCTGATGTTCGTTGCCGTTCCGGCATTTCTGGGGCTCAGCGTTGTTGCCGGGCCGTTTGTCGATACCATCATGGGGCCGAAATGGCATGAGATGATCCCGCTCGTGCAAGGCCTGCCACTCGCGATGCCGTTCTTTGCGCTCCAGATCATTTGCTCGCCGACCACCAACGCGATGGGTCGCCCGCGCATTTATGTGATGTCGAGCCTTGCCGGCGCGCTGATCATGCCTGTCGCGTTCCTGATCGGATCGCGCTGGGGGGCGATGGGGCTGGTCCATGCGTGGCAAGCCGCCGCTCCGCTGCTGCTGCTCGTGACGTTGACGTTGACGCTCCCGGCGATCGGCGTCCGTGCGGGTGAACTGGTCCGCGCGATCCTGCCTGCGCTGACGGCCGCAATGGCGATGACGGCGGTGGTGGCTCTGGCCGAACGCCAGATCGCTGGCTGGCCGCCCGCGCTCGAACTGCTGGCGCTCGTTATTCTTGGCGGCGCAATCTACGGCGGCCTCACCTGGATATTTGCCCGTTCGACGATTGCGGAAATCTACAGCTTCATCACCCGCCGACAGCTGGGGCAGCCTGCATAGGGCGTTACGACATCGGATTTGGGTCGAATTGTCCTATGCGGCGGCAGAAACCAGTTTCCTAGACCCATCGGGCTATGCCAGACCGTCGCTCATGACATCGCGTTCCTCGATACCTGCCGGCGTGACGCTCACCCAGCCCGCCACCTGCGATGGCCGACTGTGCCAACCGCGCGCGACACGCGATACGCGCAAACGGTTCAACGCAAATATGCCGCAGGCTGACGCAGTTTCCCGCATATGTCGAGACAAGTTCGTCCATCGACCGAAGGGTCGCAGCGGGCACCTGCATCGCGGAACGCGCCTCATAGTGACGCAAAGTGTATCGATCGGCCGCAACCGGAGCAGCAGCGATGCCGCATTACGACATGGTGATATAGTCGCGCAGCGCGGCCGCTTCGGACTCGATCTTTTCGATTCGGTGTTTCACCAGATCGCCGATCGAAATGAAGCCGACCGGCGTATCTCCATCAAGCACTGGCAGATGCCGGATCCGTCGCCGCGTCATCAGCGCCAGCGCATCGAGCGCCGTATCGTCCGGCGTGGTCGTGATCGGGGTATCGACCATCACATCGCGGACATGGCGAGTGAGCAGCGTCGCCCCCTCGCGCGCCAGCCCGTAAAGCACATCGCGTTCGGAGAAAATGCCGACAATGCGACCGCCATCGATGACCGGCAGCGCCCCGATTCGCTTTTCGGCGAGCAGTGCCACCGCATCGATCAGTGTTGTCGTGCTCGACACCGAAATGATGTCACTGCCCTTGGTCTGGAGTATGGCCCGGATCGTCATCGCAATCGCCCTCCTTTTGGGAACAGACATCTTGATGAAATAGTTGTGCAGGTTCAAGGAAAAGCATGACCGTTAAACCAAGCAATCTCGATGATCCCGATTATGCAGGATTCGCATGGGACAGGTATCGCCGCCTGATGGCGTGGATGGTGATCGCATCGACGCTTTCGGTGGTTGTCGGCCTCGGCGGACTGTATCTCATCATCGGAGACATTCCGATCCACATGATGATCGCGACTGCTGGTGGCATATTCTTCTCGGTGCTGCTCGCAGCCGCGCTGATGGGCCTTGTGTTCCTGAGTTCGGGAACCGGCCATGACGATGCGATCGACGATCCGTTTGCCGAGGATCGCTAAACTATTGCCCAAAACTTAGGCAGCCTGTCACCACTGCCTCCGATTTAGGCGTATAATCAGCCCGAATTCGATCTATTCCGCAGTGCAGCAATTTGGCACGCAGTTTGCACAGTGTTTCCCCGAAGCCAAAAACAGGGGGGCGCTTTGAAGTTTATCATCGCCATTATCAAACCGTTCAAACTCGATGACGTCCGCGAGGCGCTGACCGAGATCGGCGTGGCAGGCATGACCGTGACCGAAGTAAAGGGCTTTGGCCGCCAGAAAGGCCAGACCGAGATTTATCGCGGTGCCGAATATTCCACGAACATGGTGCCCAAGATCAAGATCGAGGTCGCCTGCGGCACCGACATGGCCGACCGCGTGGTTGAAACAATCCAGCAAGCCGCAAACACCGGAGCCATTGGCGACGGCAAGATTTTTGTCCTCGACCTCGGCCAGGCGGTGCGCATTCGCACCGGTGAAACCGACACGGTCGCACTTTAGAAAAAATGGGGGAACGCATGAATTTGGGTAACATGAGAAATGCAATCGGTGGTGCGGGGCTGGCGCTGTTTGCCGCCATGCCTGCCTGGGCGCAGGACGCCGCCGTTGCAGTCGCCGAGGCTCCAGCCGCTGCGCCCGCAGCAGACGGACCGATCAAGGCTCCGACTGTGGAACAGATGGCCGGAATGGTCGATAAAGGCGATACGACATGGATGCTGATCTCGTCAGCACTCGTATTGCTGATGTCGATCCCGGCACTCGCGCTGTTCTACGGCGGGCTGGTTCGCACAAAGAACATGCTGTCGGTGCTGATGCAGGTCTTTATGATCGTCAGCGTCGCGGCACTCGTTTGGGTGAGCTGGCTATACGATGGCCTTTACCTCGACCAACAGCATCGCACCTGCCTTTGTCGGCGGGTTCGACAAAATGTTCCTGAGCGGCGTTTCGGTTTCGACCTACGCCGCCACTTTTTCGAACAACGTCTATATTCCCGAATATGCGTTCGTCATTTTCCAGATGACGTTTGCGTGCATCACGCCCGCGTTGATCGTCGGGGCGTTTGCCGAACGGATCAAGTT
>JANOQL010000397.1:0-2909 GCA_031414835.1 Sphingomonadales bacterium
TGCTGCGCCTGCGCCTTCTGCCGCCGCAATCAACGGATCGACCGCCTGATCGCCGCTGCCGCTGTGAAACCGGTATCCTGTTTCGGTTTTGAAATCGCCAGCTTCGCCGCGCAACAATTTGCCATCGGCCCAGATGCGCCCGATGCGGACGGCACGCCTTGCAGACAGCGCAACTGCAAACGACGCAGAATAGCTGTACACAGTCGTTTTGGGGCGGCCCTTGCCATTGCCCTGTCTCTGGCGCGATTCCACAAGGTCGGTTGACCAGATCACTGTTCCTGAAACACGCATCGTGCCAAAAATCTTGGGGATCGCATTGCCATAGGTCGAACTTTGCACGCTCAATTCGTTCAACCGTGGGCCGCGCCTGCCTTTGGGTGCCAATATGCGCTGATCGACGCGATTGCCGATCGCTGCCCCCAGCGCAGCACCGATCGGCCCGCCGATTAACCCACCGACGGCACCAAGAATGAGTGTTGCCATAGCTTGCTATCCTTTGGTTCGCGCCCGGCCTTTGGTTCGCGCCGGTCCTTTTGTTCGGCCCCAGGCACCGACCATCGGCCACGGCAGCGGCCCCGGCGTTTCGACAACCCGCCGAAGCCGCGCATCGGCGTGGATCAGCCCCGCCCCGCTCCACACGCCAAGATGAAATTGTGCTGGCCCTGCTTCGAGGAGGATCACATCGCCTGCCCGCAGGTTCGACTGGCGGCGAGCGCACACGGCGTCCATCATTGCAGACCAGCTTTGGGCAGTGCCGCCACGCATCGCATAGCCTGTCGGCGCCACCGACTCGCGTCGGATCACCCGCGCGATCAGCCCCACGCAGTCGATGCCTGTCGCAGGATCGCGCCCGTGCAGCCGGAATCGTGTGCCGATCAGTGAGCGGGCGCGAGATGTTCGGGTATCAGATCGCATAGCGAGTCAACAGGTCGTTGCCGGGTAAATGCGGTTCGCCCTGAAAATTGATGGCGTTGGCAAACCGCGTTTTGCAGGTTTCGAAACGACGATCGCAGCCTTCGCTGATCTCAACCCGCGTCCCCGCCATGACGACAAATGCAGGAAGCTCACGCAACGTCGCGGTTGCGCCCGCTGATGCCGCGATGACCGAAACCAGCCCGGCATTCGCCCCATCGATCCAGCGCATCCGGCCGAACGCATAAACGCCATCGGCCGCAGTCTGATCGAGCGTGACCACCGCATCCGCCACCGACACGACCGTCGCCATTGCCCGCCGCGCGGCCATGTCGATCCGGCAGCGCAGATCGCCGAGGCTGGCGCGGCAATCGGGGCTGGTTTCTTCGCACACCGGGGCTTCGAGGATGCTCGCAGGGCCACGAAGATCAACACGAAATGCACCGCCTTGCGTTTCAACAGTTCCAAGTTCGCCGCGCACCAGCGGCAGCTCCTCACCTTCGGGATCGGTCCAGTCGATCATCGCAAGGCGGAGCGCGGCGCCATCCCAGCGGCCGCCAAGAAAATCCTCAGGCCGCAACGCGTCGCTGGTCAACGCGCCAGACAATTCGACGGTATCGGCATCGAACCCGTCGCTGCGCTCGATGGCCGATGGCACCATCCCGGGAGCCGCCCGATAGCACAGCCCACCACGCCACACATCGTGATCGTGGCTTGTGAATCCCAATGTCACGCCATCGCACCGGTCGATTTTCCACAAGAACGCAGACGTCGTGAGTTCAGGTTGCAGGAATGCCGCCATAGCCTAACCCTCCCGCACTTCGACGAGCGGAACCGAGGCTGCTTCGCCTGCAAGGAAGGTTGCCGCGTCGATTTGCAGACTGTCTTCAGCAAACCGGACGGGCACATCGAACTGGCAATCGGCCTGGATGAACGCGCCGATGGCTGGCGGGGCTGTGAAGACAACATCGCCGCCATCGAGCGTCCACCCAGTCGCGATGTTTGCATTGACGCGCACGACAACGCTTCCGGTGACGGGCCGGGTCAGCGGCCGCACTTCGGCATCTGCGCCGGTGCCATAGCGTTTGACGAGCGCAAACCGCGTCCGCACCCCGTCACCTGTCCCGATCGCTTGCGCCTGCGCTAGGAAGTCGAGCGGATCGCGAAACCGGAATGCCTTGGCAGCGCCTCGCCGCGCACGAAAAAAGGCGATCAGCGTTTGCAGATCGGCCTCGCTTCGAACCCCTGGCCCGGCATCGTAACGCATCCGGGCATTGGCCCAATCGCTGTTGCGCTGCTCGTGCCCCGATGCGGTAGTGACAACTGCGGTTGAAAACCCTGCACTCACCACGGCCTCACGGCCCAGCGCCAGCGGAAAGCTGACATCGTCGAAAGGCTGCACGGCCTCGTCTCCTTCATCGAAATGGGTGTATCCATCGCGTGTCACCTGCGGCAGCGCCCAGATGAATGTCTCCGCCACGCCGCGCGCGACGGCAGCAACAGCGGCGGCATCGATCTCGCGCCACTGCGGCTTGTCTTGCGGCAGCAGCACAAAGCCTGACAGATAATGCTGGTCGGCAACCGGATAGCCGAGCCGCGTGGTCATTTCGGCAACGCCCTTGGCCGTTGCCCCGCGATTGCCGCCTGTCACCCACTCATAATCTTCGAGCTGAAGGACATCGAATGCAGGCTTGGCCCAACCGACCGGCACATTGGCGCGTTGGAGATCGGGTGCGGCGGCATCGAGCACGGTCGGCAGGTAAGCGAGCAGCAGGCTTTCGCAAGACGGGTGATCGAGCCGCATCGCCGCCACGACCGCGAGCGTCGCCTGCGAAAGGATCGTCCCCGCTGAATCAAGCAATGCCTTTTGCGGCGCAGTCAAACTCGCCGAACGGACATTCGCGATATTGATCGGCGATCCGCCCAATGCCGCCTTGGCCGCAGTGTCGTATAAACAGATGCGCCCATCGGGCAGCACCCACCACCACGGCTCCCCG
>JANOQL010000398.1:0-4333 GCA_031414835.1 Sphingomonadales bacterium
AAACGATCGCGGGATTGACTGCTTTCAATGTTTCATAAGTCAGGCCTACCCGCGCAGGCACATCGCCGCGCAGATTATTGGCAACGGCATGAGCGTCTTTCACCAATCGATGGAGCACCTCCTGGCCCTGATCGGTCGTCAGATCGAGCGACAGCGATCGCTTGTTGAGGTTGAACGTCTGAAAATACAGGCTCTCGCCCTCACGCAGGAAATGCGGCCCCACGCCGCGCGCAGTGTCACCGCCAACCGGCGGCTCGATCTTGATGACATCGGCCCCCATCTGCGCGAGGAACAGAGTCCCATATGGCCCTGCGCCATATTGCTCTGCGCTGATAATGCGGAAGCCGGTAAGAGGAAGGCGAACACTCACACCTTGTTCGCCGCAACCCATTGTTTCGAAATGATGATCCGCTGCATCTCGTTGGTCCCTTCGCCGATGCACATCAGCATTGAATCGCGGTAAAAGCGTTCGATGTCGTATTCCTTCGAATAGCTGTATCCGCCATAAATACGCATGGCATCCTGACTGTTCGCGACGGCGGCTTCGGAAGCAAAATATTTGGCCATCCCGGCTTCCATGTCGCAGCGATCGCCACGATCATAGGCTTCTGCGGCATCGAAGGTCAGCAGCCGTGCAGCCCGGGCGCGCGTGACCATTTCGCCGATCTTAAGCTGGATCGCCTGATGTTCGCAGATTGGCTTGCCCATCGTTTCGCGCAACTGGGCATATTCGGTGGCGAGCCGGAGCGACCCTTCGGCCAGCCCCACGCCGCGCGCGGCAACATTGATCCGGCCAAGCTCAAGCCCGCCCGTTGCCTGGAAAAAACCCTGCCCTTCGACGCCACCGATAAGATGGTCAGCCGACAGCCGATAGTCTTCGAACACCAGTTCGCCGGAATCGATGCACTTGTATCCCAATTTGTCGAATTTCTTGCCGACGCTAAAGCCTAAGCCCTTGGGCGCGATGAACAGACTCATGCCCTTGTAACGCGGATCGGACTGCGCATCGGTCTTGACCAGCAAAGCAAAGCAACTGCCGTTGATCCCGTTCGAAATCCACGTCTTGGTGCCGTTGATGACGTAGTGATCGCCATCGCGACGCGCGGTCGTGCGGATCGCCTGAAGGTCAGTGCCTGCATTGGGCTCGGTCAGGGCCAGCCCGCCACGGATTTCGCCGCTAGCGAATTTGGGCAGCCAGCGCATTCGCTGTTCGAGCGTCCCGAAGCGTTCGACCGCGCACGCCATGATCAGATGCGAATTGAAGATGCCGGTAATCGCCATCCAGTAGGACGAAATCAGCGCGACGATCTTGGCGTAGGTCACCGCAGGCAGCCCAAGCCCGCCATATTCCTGACCGATCGTCGCTCCGAACAGGCCCATTTCAGCCATCTGGCGCACAAGTTCCTCGGGCCAGATGTCGTTGTGGTCGTGGTGCATGACGACCGGACGCACTTCCTTATCGACCCATTTCTGGATCGCATCGAGCAGCGCGGCCTCCTCATCGGGGTCCATCGCTGCCCGCGCGGTATCGAGCTTAGGGGCCGTCGCCATCGCTTTATGCCTCCATCGGGCCGAAGCCCTTTTTCCAGATCAGCATGACGCGAACATAGTCACACACCACTTCGCAATGCTGATTTTTTGCCAGCGTCTTGATCGTCACGACCCCCTGCTCAGGCCGTTTGGCACTATCGCGTTTTTCAAGCACTTCGGATTCCGACGTAAGCGTATCGCCAACGAACACCGGCTTGAGCAGCCGAATTTCCTTCCATCCCAAATTGGCTACGGCTTTTTGACTTACGTCAGAAACGCTTTGCCCGGTCATGATCGCCACCGTCAGCGGCGACGCGACAAGGCATTTTCCGAACTCGGTTTTCTTGGCAAACTCGACGTCGAAATGCGATGGATGCTGGTTCATCGTCAACAGCGTGAACCACGTGTTATCGGCTTCGGTGATCGTTCGCCCCGGGCGGTGTTCGTAAACATCGCCGACAATGAATTCCTCATAATATCGGCCATAAGTCTCGCGATAGCGCTGCGGCCCGACTTCGATCACCCCGTCACGCACTGATTGTGCCCCCATATGCCAAAATCTTGCGGTATCGAGCCATAAACGGCGCTTCGAGCATTCGCCCGCGAAACTTTACGGCGGCGCCATCGGCGGCTTCGAATGCTGCGACTGCTTCCTGCGCTTCGGCAATGTCCTCGGCAGACGGCCGGAAGGCGCGGTGGATCGCCGCGACCTGGTCGGGGTGAATTGCGGCCTTAGCCGCAAACCCCATCGCCTTGGAACGTTCCGCTTCGCGCTGAAGTCCATGCGCATCGGAAATGTCGATAAAAGGAACATCGATCGCAATGCACGCTTCGGCGGCCGCTGCCATGACAATGGCAGAGCGTGCTGCCAATAGTGGCTCCCATGCCATTGCGATGCCCAGCTGCGAAGAAAAATCGGCGCCGCCAAACATGAGGCCCGATACGCGCGGCGCTGCCGCAATCCGTCGCGCGGCATTGATCCCATTGACTGTTTCGATGAGAGGAACAAAGCCGACCGACTCATCGCCCAGCACACTGCCCGCGATCGTGATTTCCGTCGGCGATTCACACATTGGAAGCAGGATCAAAGCGGGCTTGGCGTCAGCCTCAGCGAGCGCCAGCAAATCCTGGACGCCAGCTTTTGTCCGAAGCCCGTTGATCCTGACCGCGATCCGCTTGTCAGTCGGGATTGCCGCGATCGCTGCGACCCGGGCAGACTGTTTCTCTTCGGTAGGAACGGCATCTTCCAGATCAATGCACACGCAATCTGCCCCGCTCGCCAATGCCTTTGCAAAGCGTTCGGATCGATTGCCGGGAACAAACAAAAGCGATTGCATGGGGTTTTTCATTTCTCTTTAATTTGTCCGGACAAGTTTTAAGTCAAGCCCGAAACCCCGCGCGGCCCTGCAAGGCCGAGCCAGGCAGTCGCCAGAAGCAGCAGATAAACGCACCAGACCCAGATACGGGTTCGATTCATGGTGTGGAGCAACGGAATTTCGGTTTCATCGCTTGATCCCTCAGTCAGCAGCTTTCCCAAAAGGCCGCCGACGGGCTTGAAGCTGACGTCGATCATGATTGCCGCAGCAAAAATAAGGCCAAACATCAGCGCTTTTGCGGCCAGCCAATCTGGCGCAATCGGTCTACCGGTGACGAACGATGTTAGACCTAGCGCCAGATAGAAAACGCACAATATGGCGCGAAGCCAGCTTTCCCAGCGACGATTGCGCGCGGCACGCGGCGTCATGTCATGATTGTGCGAATCGAGGACAAGCCACACCCAAACTCCACCAACGAACCATGATGCGCGAACGAGCGGATCGGGCACCGCCCACCAGCCGCCGAGATCGGACAGGGTGAGCGACACAGGAACCATCAATGCCCATGCCAATCTCGGCGTCAGATCGACGATCACGAGCAGTTTGAGCAAGGCAATGCGCTGGTCGAGCGTGTAAACAGCCCGCTTCCGGAAATGCTGGCCCAGCATGAACACGCCAACATCGGCCCCCAGCCACAGCACAAATAGCAACAGATGGGCGTAGACCATCAGAGTGTAGAAAAACCCATCCGCCATCTGCATTCATCCCCAGTTTTTGAAGCCGCTTGACAGACATCGCGTTTCGATCAAAGTTGTCCGGACAAATCATAAAAATGATGGTTCGGCAAGGAACTTGGTCCAAATATCCAGGGAGGTCCCAACATGCGCCGCACAATTTTGTTATCGACTGCCATCGTCTCGTTTGCCACCCCCGCAATCGCCCAACTGGCATCTGAAGGAGATGAGGGCGGTATTCAAGATATCGTGGTAACCGCCCAGCGGCGCGCCGAAAGCGTGCAAGATGTCCCGATTGCGATTTCAGCATTTTCGAGCGAACAACTGGAAGCGCAGGGGGTGAACAACACGCTCTCGCTTGGCCAATATGTTCCGAACCTTGTTGCGCAGAACAACACCGGACTCGGCTCAGCTAACGCGTATTTCCTTAGGGGTCTCGGCAATACCGAAACCATCGCTACCTTCGATCCCCCAGTCGGCACATACGTCGATGATGTTTATATAAGCCGCCAAAATGCGAATAACCTCTCGCTATTCGATGTCGAACGGGTCGAGGTGCTGCGCGGCCCGCAAGGCACGCTGTTCGGTCGCAATACGACAGGCGGTGCCATCAACGTCATCATGCGCAAACCGGGAAACGAAGTAAGTGGTTACGCCGAGATCGGCTATGGCAGTTACCGCAAAAAACTGATCCGCGGATCGATCGATCTGCCGCTGGCCGATAGCTTCTCGATCAAGGTTTCGGCTTACGGA
>JANOQL010000399.1:0-18394 GCA_031414835.1 Sphingomonadales bacterium
CGATCACGGCAAAAGACCGCGCAACAGGATCCAAGGCACACCCGCAACTTGTGGCTGAATTCGGTGGTGCGTACGAAGGACCGCAGGCCGAATATGTCCGGCGGGTCGGGCAGAAAATTTCCGTGCAATCGGGGCTTTCGAATTCGCAGAGCGATTTTACGATCACATTGTTGAATTCGAACGTCGACAATGCGTTCGCCGTGCCCGGCGGATATGTTTACATCACGAGGCAACTGCTCGCGCTGATGAACAATGAAGCCGAACTTGCCTCAGTGATGGGGCATGAAGTCGGGCATGTCGCCGCGCGGCATTCGCAAAAACGAAGCAGTCGCGCGACGATGGGCTCGATCGGATCGGTGCTGGCGACTGTTCTTGGCAGCGCAGTCGGCGGCGATGCCGGAGCGCGGATCGGTCAGCAGCTTGGCGGTTCGATTGCCCAGAATTTCGTTCTCAGCTTTTCGCGCGCGCAGGAATATGAGGCCGATAATCTGGGCATCGCGTATTTAGGCAAGGCTGGCTATGACCCGCTGGCGGCATCGACCATGCTGTCATCGCTGGCTGCCGAAACGCAGTTTGAGCTCAAGCTGACCAACGGCAAGCTGCCTCCTGTCCGTGAAAGCACGCATCCTGATCCCGCCAGCAGAGTAACGCGCGCTGCGCAGCGTGCAGCGACGACGCCTTCAGTTGGCAAACAGCTCAACCGCGATGCTTTCCTCAATGCGATTGACGGCATGCTTTACGATGACGATCCGAAACAAGGCGTCGTCGATGGCCAGACGTTCAGACACCCAGATCTTCGGATCATGTTCGCAGCTCCATCGGGTTTTGGCCTTGTGAACACCACGCAAGCCGTGATCGCTCGAGCGGCAACGGGGCAGGCGGAGTTTACAACCGGTCCATATTCGGGAAATCTCGATGCGTATCTGGCAGCAGCGCTTAAGGCCAAGGTCGGCGACGCACCGGCTGCGCTCGGATCGGTCCAGCGCACCGAAGTGAATGGCGTCAAGGCAGCATATGCGCAGCTCGATGCCAATGCGCAATCGGGGCCGGTAACGATCACGATCTTTGCTTACGAGCTTGCCCCAAATAGTGCGTTCCACTTTTTCACTGTGGCTCCGCGTGGCGGGGCAGCTGTGTTTGAACCCTTGTTTCGCAGTTTCCGGCGATTGTCGGCGAACGAGGCGGCGGCAATCAAGCCGAGAATGGTCGATGTCATCACTGCGCGTCCGAACGATACAGTGGCATCATTGTCTGCGCGTATGGCCTATTCAGAGCTCAGGGAAGAGCGTTTCAGAACGCTCAACGCACTCGGATCATCAGGATCGGTGCGAAGTGGCCAGAGATACAAGCTGATCGTTTACTGATCCGGTGCGAGGGCACAAAAAAGGGGCGGCGAAACCAAAGTCTCGCCGCCCCGATTTTTTCAGCTTTCGTAAAAGGCTTACGAAACCTTCATGTTGGTGTTGTCGTTGTTGAACGCCGTACCGATCTTGCCGCCGAGTGCGCCCATGGCGGTCACAGCAGCAACTGCGATGAGAGCGGCAATCAGGCCATACTCGATTGCAGTTGCGCCCTTGGAATTCTTGATAAGCTTACGAACGATTTTCATGACTGGTCTCCTTAAGTTCACTATTCAACTACCCGGCTGCCCCGTTTCAAATCCGAAACAACAACTGTGGCTTTAGGCAGCAGAAGTTTCCAAAAGTTTAATTCCAGCGACGGTTTTTTGACGTTCGGCCCATGCGCCCTGCGGTTGGGCGCACCGATGTTTCGGCTTGCGAACGTTTGTAATGACGATATTCGCAAGGCTATGAACACCGGAACAGTCAGCATCGCACAGCGTGGCCACATTGCGATCGTGCGATTTGCCAATCCCCCCAGCAACCACATCGATGCCGACATCGCGTGTCAATTGGCTGACGCCTTTGTCAGACTTGATAACAATCCGGAATGCCGGTGTGTTGTTCTGGCCAGTGAGGGGCGCATTTTTTGTGCCGGGGCCGATTTTGGCGAAGGCGCGCTAGCGACCGGCCCCTTCTATGCCGAGGTGATGCGGCTCTACCGAACGCGAAAACCCATTGTCGCCGCTGTGCAGGGAGCTGCGATCGGAGCCGGCCTCGGACTTGCAGTCGCCTGCGACTTTCGCGTCAGTTGCGATGAAGCCCGGTTTTCGGCCAATTTTACACGGTTGGGGATTCACCCGGGTTTTGGTTTGAGCGTCACGTTGCCGCGCCTGATTGGCGAGCAAAAGGCCGCACTGTTGTTTCAAACCGCGCGCCGGATCGGGGGCGACGACGCGTTGGCGCTGGGCCTGGTCGATAGCTTGGTTCCCCAAGAGCAAGTGTTGGAGGCGGCAATCGCCATGGCCGAAGAGATCGCTCTGTCGTCACCCGATGCGATCCAGTCGGTTCGCGCTACGATGCGTGCAGGTCTGGCCGATCAAATCGAGGCCGCCAATCGGCACGAACGCGCGATCCAGGACGTGCAGATGGCGAGTGACGATTTCCGTGAAGGCGTCCGGGCGATGTCCGAACGCCGGGCGCCAGTGTTTACCGGTCGCTGATGCGGCTGCGAATAATGTCAGCCAGAAGGATCGGCTCGTAAAGGTGCGGAAACAGCTTGCCCTCGCGTGCCGCTTCCCATTTCAGGCTGGAATCGAAGCGGTCAATCGCGATCTCGGCGATCACCAGACCCGATTGCGAAGGAAAATGCTTTTCGATCGTTCCTGCCAACTCGGGTTCGGCAGACATATGAATATAGCCGTCGCGCAGATCGTCCGCTGATCCTGCAAAGGCTCCGTCGTGGTGCAGCGTGGCCCATTGGTCGGCGGTGAAAATCTTGAATACGCTGACCGTGTCCGTCATTTGGACATATCGGTGACTTCGCCTTCGTCACCGCCATCCTCGATCAGTGCCGCACCAACAACATGTTCCTGATCGGCGACGTTGAACAGGCGCACGCCCGCCGATCCACGGCTCAACACGCGCAATCCGCCATCGGCCTCGTCACGGGCGGATCGCAGCTCGACTGGCAATCTGATCATCTTGGCCTGATCGGTGACCAGCATCAGTTCATTGGCATCACGCACCGGAAAGCTCGCCACGACCGGCCCATTGCGATCGATCCGGTCGATGTTGGTAATGCCCTGCCCACCACGATTGGTCCGCCTGTAGTCATAGGCGCTCGACACCTTGCCATAGCCATTGGCGCAGACCGTCAGGATGAATTGTTCGCGATCCTGCAAATCGGCATAACGCGCCTCATTCATAGCAGGTGAGCCGTCCTTTTCTTTCTTCCACGGGGCAAAGCGCAAATAATCCTCGCGCTCTTCCTGCGTGGCACCTGAACGATGCAGGATCGAAAGCGAAATCACTTCATCGGCATCTTTGAGCGTCATTCCGCGCACACCAGTCGAATTCCGGCTCTGGAACTCACGGATGTCCGATCCCATGAACCGGATCGCCTTGCCCTGTCGCGACGCGAGCAAGACGTCGTCACCTTCTGTCAGCAGCGCAACGCCGATCAACCGATCATCGGCATCTTCGCCTTCGAACTTCATTGCGATTTTACCAGCAGTCGGAATGCTGGTGAACGCATCCATGCTGTTCCGACGCACCGAGCCTTTGGCTGTCGCAAACATGACGTGAAGATCGGCCCATTCGGCCTCATCTTCGGGCAGCGGCAGAACGGTGGATACGGTTTCACCCTGTGCAAGCGGCAAGAGGTTGATCATTGGCCGCCCGCGCGTATTCGGCCCTCCAACGGGCAAACGCCACACCTTCATCCTGTAAACCCGGCCGAGCGTGGTGAAGAACAGAACCGGCGTGTGCGTCGATGTCACGAACAATTCGGTGATGACGTCTTCATCCTTGGTTGCCATTCCGGCGCGACCCTTTCCGCCGCGACGCTGCGCACGGAATGTGTCAAGTGTGGTGCGCTTGATGTAACCGTCGAGTGTGACCGTCACCACCATCTCTTCACGCTCGATCAGATCTTCATCATCGATACCATCGGCGGCTGGCGCGATTTCGGATTTGCGCGGTGTGGCAAATTCTGCACGAACAGCAGCAAGTTCTTCACGCAGCACCGCATAAAGTTTCACGCGATCGGCAAGGACTGACAGCAGTTCGGCAATGCTGTCTGCCAGCAGTTTGAGTTCGTCTCCGATTTCCTCGCGCCCGAGCGCAGTCAGGCGATTGAGCCGGAGTTCGAGGATCGCGCGGGCCTGTGTTTCACTTAATCGGTAGGTCGCTCCCGAAATTTCGGTCTCAATCGCTTCGACCAGCGCGATATACGGCCTGATCTCGGCGATCGGCCAGTCGCGCGTCATCAACACTTCGCGCGCAGCGGCAGGGCTTGATGACGCCCGGATCATGCGAACGACTTCATCAAGATTGGTCACGGCAATGACGAGGCCGAGCAAGACATGCGCGCGTTCTCGCGCCTTGCCGAGTTCGAACTTGCATCGACGGGTGATCACTTCTTCGCGGAATTTGACGAATGCTTCGATCATATCGCGCAGAGTGAGCACTTCGGGCCTGCCGCCGCGGATCGCGAGCATATTGGCAGGGAAGTTCTGTTGCGCGGGCGTGTGACGCCAGAGTTGGTTCAACACCACCTCTGGCGACGCATCGCGTTTCAGATCGATGACGATCCGCACGCCAAACCGGTTCGATTCGTCGCGAATGTCTGAAACACCTTCGATCCGCTTGTCTTTGGCGGCGTCGGCAATCCGCTCGACCAGCATATTCTTGCCCTGCTGGAACGGAATTTCGGTGAGAACGATTGACTGGCGTTCGCCGCGTTCTTCGATTTCATAACGCGATCGCATGACGACTGAGCCTCGACCTGTCGTATAGGCAGACCGGGCTCCGGCTTGCCCCAGGATCAGCGCTCCTGTCGGAAAATCGGGAGCAGGCACATATTCCATCAGTTCTTCAGATGTGATCGCGCCGTTATCGATATAGGCGAAGCACGCATCGATGACTTCGCCAAGGTTATGCGGCGGAATGTTGGTCGCCATCCCGACCGCAATCCCGCCCGCGCCGTTGACAAGCAGGTTCGGGAAGCGGGCAGGGAGCACCTGCGGTTCTTCACGACTGGCGTCATAGTTGGGTTGGAAGGTGACAGTATCCTTGTCGATATCCTGGAGCAAAAAATTGGCGACTTTCGCAAGCCGCGCCTCGGTGTACCGCATCGATGCGGCGGGATCGGGGTCCATCGATCCAAAATTGCCTTGCCCGTCGATCAGCGGCAGCCGCATCGACCAATCCTGCGTCATCCGCGCGAGCGCGTCATAAATCGCGCTATCGCCGTGCGGGTGATAGTTGCCCATCACATCGCCGACGATTTTCGCGCACTTGCGATACGGACGCCCGGCGACAAATCCGCCTTCTTGGCTCGCCCACAAAATGCGGCGGTGAACCGGCTTCAGCCCATCGCGCACGTCGGGCAGCGCGCGCGAAACGATCACCGACATCGCGTAATCGAGATAGCTCGTCTTCATCTCGTCGACGATGCTGATCGGGCTGATGTCCGATGGATCGGCGAGGGGCGTCTCGTCGCTGCTCAAGGCTTATGCTTTCAGGCTGGAAATGATCATGTGTCCTTAGAGTGTCACACGCGAAATGGCCAGCAAATTTGACTTTGCAAACAGGTTCAATCGCCATTCAGCGTTCGGCAGCCAATGCAGGCTCACGGCCTGTTGCGGCTTGATACCGTTTGGGCGTGAGTATAGTCAGGAACCAACGGGCGCGCGGGTCGTTGCGCCGATATGGAGGATGGTCTGAACATGAAACGTGGATCGCAATTTGCATTGATGCTCGCCGTTGCCGGTTTGACGGCGGCAGGAGCAAACCCGGCACTTGCCCAGAAGAAGGACAAGGCAAAGGTCGAAGCTGGCCCACAGCCCGAATTGAGCAAGCCCTTTCGCGCAGCAATCGGTGCTGCGCAGGTTTCGCTCAAGGCTGGAAATGCCGCAGATGGCGAAGCAAAGTTGGCCGCAGCCGAACCGCTTGCGCAGGCACCCGATGAAAAATTCTACGTGGGCGCGATGCGGTTCGAACTTGGCAAGCTGAAAAACGACAATGCGCTGCTCCGCAAAGCCATCAATGAGATGATTGCATCGGATTCGAAGCTGATGACCAATCGCGGCGAATTATACTTCAATTCGGGTCGCCTCGCATATCAGGCCAATGATTTCCCAGACGCAACTGCGCGCTTTACCGAGGCAGAAAAGCTGGGCTTCAAAAGCATCGATCTTTACTTGCAGCTGGCCGAGGCCAATTTCAAAGCAAACCAGATTCCGGTCGGCTTGACGCAAGTCGAAAAGGCGATTGCGCTCGAAAAGGCAGGCGGCAAGGCTCCTCCTGAGGCATGGTATCGCCGGGCGGTTTCTGTGGCCTACAAAGCCAATATGGCGCAGGACGTCGCCAAATGGTCGCGCGCGCAAGTCTTGGCGTTTCCGACAGCGGAAAACTGGCGGACAGCGCTTGTGACATATCGCGACAGTGCCAAACTCGAAGGCCAGCAACAGCTCGACCTGTTTCGATTGATGCGCAAAACGAAATCACTGGCAGGCGAACGCGATTTTTATGAATATGCGTCGCTCGCAATCGATCGCGCACTTCCCGGCGAGGCAAAGGCAATGGTCGAAGAAGGTTTTGCTTCGGGCGCCGTTCCCCGCACGAGCCGCGCGGTTAATGAAATTCTGACGCTTGCAACAGGAAAGATTGCGGCAGATCGGGCCTCTCTTGTGGCCTCTGAAAAGCAAGCGTCCGGCGCAGCCAATGGGCGTGTTGCCAAAGGCACAGCTGATGGCTTTCTGGCATATGGCGACGATTCAAAGGCGATCACTTTGTATCAGCTTGCGTTGCAGAAGGGTGGAATCGACGCCGATGAAGTGAATTTGCGTCTTGGAATCGCGCAGGCGCGGTTGGGCCAGAAAGATGTGGCGCGTCAGACGTTTGCCAAGGTCACTGGCCCACGGGCTGAAACTGCGCGGTTCTGGACACTCTGGCTCGAAACAACGCCGGCGGTCTAATCGACAGGAACGCCTGGAAGCGATTTCGCTGTTCTGATCGTGAGCGAGGTTTTGACCCCGGCAACATTGGGTGCCGGGGTCAGCGATGTTGTCAAAAACAACTGAAATTCCTGCAAATCGCGGGCGACGATCTTCAGAATGAAATCGATCTCGCCGTTGAGCATATGGCATTCGCGGACGGGCTTGAGCGTTGCAATATGGTCTTCGAACGCCCGAAGATCGGCCTCAGCCTGACTTTTGAGGCTGACCATCGCAAAGACGGTGATTGTAAACCCAAGCGATTGCGGGTTGAGAGAAGCGTGATATCCACGGATGACGTCGGCTTCCTCCAGCGAGCGAACTCGTCTGAGGCACGGAGGCGCGGTCAGTCCAACTCGTTGCGCCAACTCGACATTGGTCATGCGACCGTCGGTCTGGAGTTCGGCGACAATCTGCCGGTCGATCATGTCCATAGAAAATTGCGCCATGACGTTATGTTTGTGACCAAATCGCCGACACGTCCATAATTTAATTACTTCACCCCTGAGATGTGCCGAATTGCTACGCGCGTCGTTTGGGGCTTCCTGCTATCTGTAGCTGAGGGTAACCCAGACCGACCAGCAAGGGAATCCAATGCGTTTTGACGATCGACTGCAGACTGCAACAGCGACGCGCAGCCCTGGCGATAGGGCGGACGCGACTCGCTGGATGCATCTTGTCGATTTGCTGGCACAATCTCGATCCTTGTCACAGGATCAGCGCACATCGGCGCTGGATGAGGCTCAACGGCTAGCCGCAACGGTATCATTGCCGCAACGTCTGTCCACAGCGCTTGCTGTTGCAAATCGGGTCAATTCTGCTGACGTTGTCGAACTTTTCGCAAACGAATCCCCGCGGGTAGCGGCACCAATTCTCCTTGGCGCTCATTTGACTGACCGTGAATGGCAGGCGCTGATCCCAAGACTATCGCCGACTTCGCGCGCGCTTTTGCGGGAACGGCGCGATCTTCCAACGTCTGTCGGCAGCGCGCTTGCCGCGTTCGGGCGTAGCGATTTTGCGCTGGCCGACAATCGTGACGCCGGACTTCGTCAGGATCGCCATTTTTCGCGTCCGCACAATGAACCCCAGTCGGGTGTGAGCCGGATCAGTGACCTTGTCGCCAAAATCGAAACGTGGCGATCGCAGCGCGATGGGGCACCGATCGAAACAGATGAGGCTGGTCAACGTCATTCTATTGACCAAGCTGATCGTTTCCAGTTCGAAACGGATGAAGTCGGTCGCGTTGTCTGGGCCTATGGCGCAGCGCAAGTGTCAGTCATCGGCATCAGTCTGGCAGACCTTGCCGATCCAATTTGCCACGGTGTCGACGGGCAAACGGCGGGTGCATTCGCAAAACGAGCCGACATCCACCACGGACGCATGCTGCTCCCTGATGACACCCACTTAGGGGGCCTGTGGCACATTGAGGCTCGCCCATTGTTTGCCGCTGATACAGGAAACTTTCGTGGTTACGCAGGCGTAGCGCAGCGGCATTCCGGCGAAATTTCTGTGAACTCTCCCGCATCGTCTCAACCAGAAATCATGCGGCAAGTGGTGCACGAACTGCGCAGCCCGTTAAATGCTATTTGTGGGTTTGCCGAGATGATCGCGCATCAGGTCGCTGGTCCTGTCGCGCAAGAATATCGCACACGCGCAACGTCGATTGTCGCCGAAGGAGGGCAAATGCTGGCCCTGATCGAATCGCTTGATGCTGCCGCTCAAAATGCGGGCAGTTTTCATCGGCATCATCCGGGTCAGCCGAATGTGCCTCCTCCCGAACGTGCTTCGGCTTGATCGCGTGCTTCGCGACGTCTAGCGCGACGACGACTAACCAAAGCGCCGGATCGTGTGTTGCAAGAACCCCCTTATCAAGATCGGCGAATATTAGGTGCCAGTCGGCTCGATTTGCCAGCACGATCCGCAGACCGGATCCGTTTCGATCGTGACTTTGGCAAACGGTTTATCGTATTTGTAGATACGGAAGAAGAATTCGACTGGAACTTGCCAAGATCGCGCGGTGCGACAAATACCAGCGCTGTCCGTCATTTGCCTGAGTTTCAAAGTCTGATGGATGCGCACGGAACTGCGCCGTGTTATTTGATCGACTATCCAGTGGCAGCAAACCCTGAGTCGGCTGACACGATGGCATCGCTGCTTGCAAACGGGCGATGTAGTGTGGGAACGCAGCTTCATCCATGGGTCAATCCACCGTTCGATGAAGAGGTTGTCACGCATAATAGTTTTGCCGGCAATTTGCCAGTCGAGCAGGAGCGCGAAAAGCTGAAAGTTCTGACCGAGAAGATCGAAGCGGCTGTGGGATGTCGCCCCATTTGCTACAGGGCAGGACGTTACGGCATCGGACCGCGCACGACGGATTTGCTGAGCGAGCTTGGCTATCGTGTCGATACATCTGTTCGCCCAGCGTTTGATTATGCCCATGAAGGCGGTCCCAGTTTTCTGAAACATGACGCGCGGCCCTATTGGGGCGGCCTGCAATCGATGCTGATCGAGTTGCCATTGGGCGCAACATACACAGGGCAGTTGCGGCGATATGGCCGCTGGCTAATAGGGGATGGGCGGTCCAACCCGAAAAGGATCGCAGCCCTATCCCGTTTCGGCCTTTGCGCGCGCGTTGCCCTGACCCCTGAGGATATGCCGTTAAGGGACGTTGAAAGTGCAATCCGTTGGATGCTGAAAGACGGAATCCAGCTGTTCAGCTTCTCGTTCCACTCACCGTCGCTGGTGCCGGGCAACACGCCATATGTGCGCAACTCTGGCGATCTGAACGATTTCTACCGATGGTGGGATCGTATTTTCGCAGTATTGGCTTCGCATGGGATCGCTCCTGCTTCGCTTGATGACGTCATCGAGGCGGCTTGGGGAGCCCGCGCTACGCCACGTCGGCAATGACGGCTTGCGTTCGGTGCAACGGGCGGTCTAACCCGTCGATGATGGCTGGGGCCTGTAGCTCAGTTGGTTAGAGCTGGCCGCTCATAACGGCTAGGTCGGGGGTTCGAGTCCCTCCGGGCCCACCATCATGGCTTGCCATATGCGCAACTTCGTATATGGCCCGCGATCGTCGGGGAGTGGCGCAGCTTGGTAGCGCATCTGGTTTGGGACCAGAGGGTCGCAGGTTCGAATCCTGTCTCCCCGACCATTATAACTCTAATCCGCATAAATCTGCCATTTTCTCGCCGCTCCTCGGCGCGAAACGGGTTAGTGCGCACTCAAGTGTGCACCTGGCTGCGCACTTTTGCTCCTCGGTCCTTGGTTCGTGACGCCCAAGGCGATCACGAATAAGGCTCGAATATGTCAAAAATCCAGAACATCAACCGACGCGGGGCACGCACCACCTATTGGCTTAATATCTACTCACCGGATGATGGCAATGTTCTGTTATGGCTTCCTCTTGCAACCGCAATACAAGCTCCTTTCTGGGCGATGTTTCATTGCGCGCATTGCGTCATCCACGACATCTGAGGAAGGGTAACACTCCGCTGGGCCGCCGCACTGTCGGCGTTCGCCACAGCTTTATGCAATCTTTACGCAATTGCATCGTTTTTCCTCGCGCATCCTTACGCGGCGTTGCGGCAGAGGTTCCCAACACAGGAGACCTATCATGTCGCTCGAACTTTGGCTCGGCGCTGCCGTTGCGCTTTTTGTATTAATCTACTTGCTTGCCGTGCTTGCGCGCCCCGAGCGGTATTGAGGGAGCGGGTCGATGACCTTTGCCGGATGGACGCTGATCCTCGTTTTCGTCGCGCTGATTGTGGCGCTCGCTAAGCCTTCAGGCGCGTTGCTGTTCAGACTTTACGACGATCGATCGCTGCCGCTAGAGGCCGGGCTGTATCGCATAGCGGGCACGGGACCACGCGAGCAGAGCTGGATTGGCTATGCTGCGGCGCTGGTCGCGTTCAACGTTGCGGGCATCGTGCTGCTGTTCGCGATCCTCAAACTGCAAGGCGGTCTTCCGCTCAATCCGCAAAGGTTCGAGGGCGTCGAAAGCTGGCTCGCCTTCAACACCGCAGTCAGCTTCGTCACCAACACCAACTGGCAGAATTACGGTGGCGAAACCACGCTGTCGCATTTCAGTCAGATGGCTGGGCTGACCGTCCAGAACTTCCTTTCGGCGGCAACCGGTATTGCGGTTGCCTTCGCCTTCATTCGCGCGTTTGCGCGCCAAGGGGGCGGGGCTCGCGCCGCGACGCTCGGTAATTTCTGGGTCGATATGACTCGGGTGACGCTCTACCTGTTGCTGCCTGCCTGTGTGATCCTGACCATCGCTTACGTCGCGATGGGTGTGCCGCAAACTCTTGCGGCCTCGGTCACAGCAACGACGGTCGAGGGTGCAGAGCAAGTCATTGCGCTCGGCCCGGTCGCGTCGCAGCTGGCGATCAAGATGCTCGGCACCAATGGCGGCGGCTTTTTCAATGTCAATTCGGCGCATCCGTTTGAGAACCCGACGGCGCTATCGAACTTTCTCCAGATGCTGACGATCTTCGTGCTCGGCGCGGGGCTGACGCTGACCTTCGGCAAGGCGGTCGGCAATCTGCGTCAGGGCTGGACGATCCTTGCGGCGATGCTCGGGCTGTTCTTGATCGGCGTTACCGTCACCTATTGGGCGGAGGCGGCGGGCAATCCGATCCACCAGGCGCTAGGCGTCGCGGGCGGCAATATGGAAGGCAAAGAGGTCCGCTTCGGCATTGCTGCGACGGCGCTATTTGCAGTCGTCACGACGGCGGCCTCTTGCGGCGCGGTCATCGGGATGCATGACAGTTTCACGCCGCTCGGCGGGCTGGTCACGATGTTTAACATGCAGCTTGGCGAAGTCATTGTCGGCGGTGTTGGGGCGGGGTTCTATGGCATCCTCATCTACGCCATCCTCGCGGTGTTCATCGCTGGACTGATGGTCGGTCGCACGCCTGAATATGTTGGCAAGAAAATCGAGGCGCGCGAGATGAAGCTCGCGGTCATCGCCATCGCCATCTTGCCGCTTTTCATTCTCGGGCTGACCGCGATTGCCAGTGTTACAGAAGCTGGGCTGGCAGGTCCACTCGCCAAGGGTCCGCACGGGTTCAGCGAAATTCTTTACGGCTATTCGAGTGCGGTCGCGAACAATGGCTCGGCGTTCGGCGGACTGACTGGCAACACCCCCTTCTACAATATCACGCTTGCCATCGGCATGTTCGTCGGGCGGTTCGGGGTGATACTGCCCGCGCTCGCCATCGCCGGGGGTCTCGCCGCCAAACGTCGTCTGCCTGCCGGGCCGGGGTCGTTCCCGACGACGGGCGCGCTGTGGATCGGCCTGCTTGCAGCGATTATCCTGATCGTCGGCGGCCTTACATTCCTGCCAGCGCTCGCGCTTGGCCCCATCGCCGACCATTTTCAGGTCGCCGCTGGCACGCTCCTTTGAAAGACACTGACATGAGCACGCAAACTACGCTCTTTACTGGCCCGATCATCAGCGCCGCAGCGCGCGATGCGCTCGTGAAGCTCAACCCCGCCACGCTGATCCGCAATCCGGTGATGTTCGTAACCGCGATTGTTGCGGCGCTTTCCACGGTTCTGTGGGTCCGCTCGCTCGTCACCGGCACGGGCAATGCAGCATTCGAAGGCCAGCTCGTTTTCTGGCTCTGGCTGACCGTCCTGTTTGGTAATTTCGCCGAAGCCATCGCGGAAGGGCGCGGCAAGGCGCAGGCGGCGAGCTTGCGCGCCACCAAAGCCGACCTGCGCGCCAAGTTGCTCGATGGTAGTGTTGTCGATGCCGCATCGCTCAAGGTTGGCGATGTCGTGCGCGTCGATACCGGCGATGTCATCCCGGCAGATGGCGAAGTCGTCGCAGGGGTTGCCTTTGTCAACGAAGCCGCGATCACTGGCGAGTCAGCGCCGGTAATCCGCGAAGGCGGCGGCGATCGTTCGGCAGTGACGGCGGGAACGCGCGTGATCGCCGACTGGATCGAGGTGCGCGTGACAGCCGCTGCTGGTCAGGGCTTTCTCGACCGCATGATCGCGCTCGTCGAAGGCGCAAGCCGTCAGAAAACACCCAACGAAATCGCGCTCACCATCCTGCTTGCCGGATTGACGCTGATTTTCCTGATTGCGGTCGGCACGCTTCCCGCTTTCGCCAACTACGCGGGCGGCAGCATTGCGGTGCCGGTACTTGTTGCGCTGTTCGTCACTCTCATTCCGACAACGATTTCGGGCCTGCTTTCCGCCATCGGCATTGCGGGCATGGATCGGCTGGTGCGTTTCAATGTGCTCGCTAAATCGGGCCGCGCGGTTGAGGCTGCGGGTGACATCGATACCCTGCTGCTCGACAAGACGGGCACGATCACAATCGGGGACCGTCAGGCAGTGGCATTCTTGCCTGTGCCAGGCGTGACAGAGGCCGAATTGGTTGCCGCTGCACGGCTTGCGAGCCTGGCCGATGAAACGCCTGAGGGCCGCTCGATTGTCGTTCTGGCGGATGAGAAAGCGCCGGGCGGCGATGCCCTGCCTAACGATGCCGAGCCGATCAAGTTCACGTCACAGACGCGTGTTTCCGGGCTACAGATTGGCGACCGGTCTTTGGTCAAGGGCGCGGTCGATGCGGTACTCCGTCGTTTGCCCGACGCAGGCAATGCTGACGCCCTCAAGATGATCTCAGACGACATCGCCCGCACTGGCGGCACGCCGCTTGCAGTTGCCGATGGCGATCGGCTGCTCGGCGTCGTTCACCTCAAGGATATCGTCAAAGCAGGGATTCGCGAACGCTTTGGCGAGCTGCGCCGAATGGGGATCAAGACGGTGATGATCACCGGTGACAATCCGCTCACCGCTGCCAGCATCGCCGCAGAATCCGGAGTCGACGATTTCCTCGCCGAAGCAACGCCGGAAGACAAGCTCGCCTATATCCGGCGCGAACAGGAAGGCGGCAAGCTCGTTGCGATGTGCGGGGATGGCACGAATGACGCGCCCGCGCTCGCGCAGTCCGACGTTGGCGTCGCGATGAACACCGGCACCCAAGCTGCGCGCGAGGCGGGTAACATGGTCGATCTCGACAGCGATCCAACGAAGCTCATCGAAATTGTCGGCCTCGGCAAACAGCTATTGATGACGCGTGGTGCGCTGACGACATTTTCGATTTCGAACGATGTGGCGAAGTATTTCGCAATCCTGCCCGCGATCTTTGTCGTGCTCTATCCCGGGCTTGGCGCGCTCAATGTCATGAATCTTGGCAGCCCGGAAAGCGCGATCCTTTCGGCGATCATCTTCAACGCGATCATCATTCCGATGCTGGTGCCGCTCGCGCTCAAAGGTGTGAAGTATCGCGCGGTCGATGCAGGCAGCCTGCTTGCGCGTAACCTTGCCATTTACGGTCTCGGCGGGCTGATCGCGCCGTTCATCGGCATCAAGGTCATCGATATGGCCGTCACTGGCCTCAACCTCGCCTGAGGACAATCATCATGCTTACCGAACTTAAGAACGCCATTCGCCCCGCCATCGTCCTCCTGCTGCTGCTGACGGTGATCACCGGGCTGGCCTATCCGCTAGCCATGACTGGCATCGCTCAACTCGTCATGCCGACACAAGCTAACGGCAGCCTGATCCGCGAGGGTAACCGCGTGATTGGCTCCGAACTGATCGGCCAGAATTTTGCGCAAGATCGCTATTTCCAGCCGCGGCCTTCGGCGGCGGGTGAGAATGGCTATGATGCCAGCGCCTCTGCTGCGTCCAACCTCGCGCCGGGTTCAAAGGACTTGCGCGACCGCGTTGATGCATCGATCGCCGAGAAAAGCTTGACCGGGGTTTCCGTTCCACCTGACCTGGTCACCACTAGCGCCTCGGGGCTCGACCCCCATATCAGCCCCGAGGCGGCCTTTTCGCAAAGCGCACGCGTCGCAGCGGCGCGGAACCTGCCGGTCGCGCGCGTTCAGCAAATGATCCGCGATGCGACCGAGACGCCGCTGCTCGGTTTCCTCGGCGAACCGCGCGTCAATGTGCTCCTTATCAATCGACAATTGGACGAAATTTCGGCTAATCCGGCTCGATGAAATCAGACGCAGTCCGCCCTTCCCCCGATGCGCTGCTCAAGGCAGCGAAGCGGGAAGCGCGCGGGCGGCTGAAGATCATCCTCGGGGCGGCACCTGGCGTCGGCAAAACCTATGAGATGCTGCGCGAAGGCGCGGATTTTCTTCGCCAGGGTAAGGATGTCGTCGTCGGCATTGTCGAAACGCATGGCCGTGCCGGTACCGAAGCCCTGACCGCGCCTTTTGAGGTGCTGCCACGCAAGCAGATTGACCATGGCGCACATAAACTGACCGAATTCGACATCGACGCGATGCTCGAACGGCGTCCTCAAATCGCGCTGATCGACGAATTCGCGCACACCAACGCGCCGGGAAGTCGTCACCCCAAACGCTGGCAGGATGTCGAAGAGCTGCGCGATGCAGGCATCGATGTTCTGACCACGCTCAACATCCAGCATGTCGAAAGCCTTAACGATGTCGTCGCTGGCTTCACCAAGGTGCGCGTCCGCGAAACGGTTCCCGATGCCTTGCTCGACGATGCCGATATCGAAGTGGTCGATCTGCCCCCCGATGAACTGATCGGGCGATTGAAGGACGGCAAGGTCTATATTCCGGCCGAAGCGTCACGCGCACTCAATCATTTTTTCTCCAAAGCCAATTTGTCGGCGCTGCGCGAACTGGCGCTGCGGCGTGCCGCGCAAACCGTTGACCGGCAGATGCTCGACCATGTCCGACTGGCGGGTGAGCCGGGAACTTGGGCAGCGGGTGAACGCATCGTCGTCGCGGTCGGCGATCAGCCGGGCGGCGAGTTTCTGGTCCGTGCCGCAAAGCGTTTGGCCGATTCGATGCACGCGCCTTGGACGGCGCTGACCATTGAAACGCCGCGTAGTGCCCGAATTTCCGATGATGCGCGCGACCGTGTCGCGGCTGCGCTCAAGCTAGCGGGTAGCCTCGGCGCGACGCTGACCACGGTTTCGGCGACATCTGTAATCGACGGCCTGCGCGGGCACGTTGCCGAAGCGCGCGCAACAGCGGTCGTCATAGGCAAATCCCGGAGGACCTGGTGGTTTGAATTTCGCCACGGCTCTATCGTCGACCAACTGGTAAGAGGGAACGAAGGTATCGCGGTCCATGTCATGCCCTTATCAGTCCCTTCTGGCGAAGCGGACAAATTTGCCGCGCCTGCCCTCAATACAACGGGCGTTGCGGTCGGCATCGCCATGATCGCACTGATGACGATATTCGGGCTGCTGGTGCAGCCCTTGCTGGGCATCAATGCCATTGATCTGCTTTATCTGATTCCCGTCGTCGCAACAGCGACCCTCTTCGGGCTGAGAGCATCCTTAATCGCAAGCCTCGCGGGGGCTTTGGCTTATAATTTCTTCTTCCTCCCGCCGATTCACACATTCACCATTGGCGACCCCCAGAATATCGTCACTTTCGTCGTTTTGACAGGCGTGGGTATCGTGGCCGCGCAACTGGCTGGACGATTGCGGCGAGAGGCCAATATCGGCGCGCGAACATCCGCCGAAAACGCCGCCCTTGCTGCATTTGGGCAACGTCTTGCGACCGTCTCGGACGAGGCTGGAACAGCGAGTGTCGCCTGCTCAGAAATCGCAAACGTCCTGAACACAAACACGGTCTTGCTGCTCAAAAAAGACGGGAGGCCCGTTATCGCTGGGTCAGCACCAAGCAACGCACTTCTGGGACCAATCGACCTGACGGCAGCCGACTGGGCTTTCGAGCGCAACGAATCTGCGGGACGCGATACAATGACGCTCACCGCAAGCGACTGGCAGTTTCATCCGCTAACGACTTCGCTAGGTGTGCTGGCGGTGCTCGGCATCGGGCATGGCGGACGCGGCGATCCTCTGCCTGCTGATAAACGAGTCTTGTTCGCGACACTGCTCGGGCAGGCGGCGCTCGCGCACGAACGGCTTAAGCTCGAAGGCGAAGCGCGCGAAAACGCGGCTCTCAAGCAGCGCGACGATCTTCGCGCGACCCTGATCTCTTCGCTTGGCCATGACCTGAAAACACCGCTGACCTCGGTGCTGGCGGCAGCAGACGTCGTTGTTCATGAACAACCTGGCTCGGTGGCGGCGGCGACGCTCAAATCCGAGGCGCAGCGGCTGGCCCGGCTGTTCGACGATCTGGTCGAAATGACCCGGATCGAAGCCGGTGCGTTGGCCGTCCGTTTGGAACCTATCGATCTAACAGACGCTGTCACGGCGGCGGTGAACGATCTGAAACCGGCTCTGGCTGCGCATAAGATCAAGCTCGACGTGCCGCTCGCGCTACCGCTTGTCATGGCCGATCCGCGCATGTTGCACCACATGCTGATCAACCTGCTCGACAATGCCGCGAAATTCTCGGCTGCTGAAACCGTGATTACTCTGGCCGCTCAACACGCGCCTGGGTCGCTCACCTTGTCAGTTCTTGATGAAGGGGCCGGGCTGCCAACAGGCCCGTCACCCGACCTTTTCGAACGATTCGCGCGTGGCGCGGGCAGTGATAGCGCCGGGGGGACTGGGCTGGGTCTTGCTATCGTCAAAGGGTTTGCGGACGCGCTTGGCCTGACCATCCGAGCGCTGAACCGCGACGAGCAACAAGGCTCGCGTTTCGAAATCATATGGCCCGAAAGCCTGATCCGTCACGTGGCGGATATTGAAACCTGATGGCGCCGCCAATCCTTATTGTTGACGATGAACTCGCCATTCGCCGCCTAGTGCGGAGCGCGCTCGAACGTATTGGGTATACATGCAATGAAGCGTCCAACGCTGCGGAAGCGCTGACTGCGGCTCGGCATCCGGGTTGTCAGCTTGTTCTGCTAGACCTCGGCCTGCCAGATCGCGACGGGATGGAACTGATACCACTCATCAAGGAAATGGACCGGGCCATCCTCGTCCTCACCGCACGCGATGCGACAGTCGAAAAAGTGACCGCACTCGATCTCGGTGCCGACGATTATGTCACTAAGCCATTCGATACAGACGAATTGCTCGCGCGGGTGCGCGTCGCACTGCGTCACCAAATCGGAATACCTGCCGATGGCAAACTGGTTGCCGGCCCGATCGAAATAGACAGTGCTGCACATCGCGTTGCGCTGAATGGTGTATTCGTCCGCCTTACGCCCAAGGAATTTGCGCTGCTATTCGAATTGGCGCGTCACGCAGGCAAAGTGTTGACGCATCGATACTTGCTACAAGGTATTTGGGGCGAAGCGCACGTCGGCGATGTAGAGTATCTCCGAGTTACAATGCGTGGCCTGCGTCAGAAAATTGAGAGCGATCCCTCCTCGCCAAAAATTCTGATGAACGAGCCGGGC